>JAISVU010000124.1 GCA_031271375.1 Clostridiales bacterium
TTTACGAGGCTTCACAAATATGTTGACGCTTACACAAAAGGTATCTGCGTTCCCATGACCAGCGACGGCAAGGCAAAAATGCACTACGTCTGCGCGATGCTGAACTACATTCTAATCAACAACTACGATAAGTTCGGCATCGAGCATGTTTTTAACATCGATAAAAATATGCTGGAAATCTTTTTCCAAGACTATGCCCTTGAAAAACAAAGCGGGGGCGGCGGCAAGAGTCACCAAACCATTGAAAAATGCGTGTTTGCGATAACCGGGTTTTTCAGAAAGTTATGCCGAAGCTACGAAGGCTATATGAAAATCTTATCAAAGGATTTATACAACGAGAGAACTGTGTTTTCAAAGCGCGGCAAAGCGCAAAAGAAACTTACGCCAAATTTCAAAGTACGCACAGCGCCGGCTGTAAAAACGATCTTGAGGGACATTCCAACAAAAGTCTTTCAAGTCATTGTAAATCAAGCATTTCGCCATATGCCGGAGATTGTGTTCGCTATCTGCCTGCAAGCATTCGCGGGCTTGCGTCCCGGAGAGGTTTGCAACATACGGCAAGAGAGCAGCCCGTTGGGTTCGGGGTTGGTTATCACAGCCATAGACTGCGTGGTAAAAAAGGTTGAAATTGACTTGAGCGCAAAGTATGCCCTCAGAAGCGACGGCGTTAAATGCGGGGGCATTAAGAAAATCCGCCGCCAGCAAGTATATCCCGCGTTTCTCCCCGCCTTCTGCAAGGCGTATGAGTTTCACAAAAAATACCTGCGTAACAATTATGAGCGAGATTACTGTCCTATGTTTGTAAACAACAGGGGCATGGCTATGACTTATCACGATTACAAAAGCAAGTTCCATCATTTGATAACGACTTATGTGAAGCCGGAACTCATTCGGAGCAATGACCCGGAGTGCCATTTATACGGGCAGATTCTGTGCGAAAACAACCTTTCTCCCCACGCTTTGCGGCATTGGTTTTCAGTGCAGCTTGCACTGATGGGTGAGGATGTCGCCGGGATGCAGTATTGGCGCGGCGATTCAAGCCCCGAAAGCGCGCTCGTATATTTGCAGAACAAAGGCGACCTTATCAAAGAATTATCGGCGGCGAACGATCTGCTGGCGGACTTTTTAATTGATGAAGGGGGCAGGCTTTATGGAAAACAATAAGGCAATGACTATTTTTGAAATGGCTGAAGGTTTTTCCGCGCTGAACCCCCGTTTCACTGTCAAGAAGGAGAAATGCCGTCAAGCCTTTCAAAAATTCATGGAAGCCAATAACTATTTCGGTATACAGCAAACCGGTTCTCCACACTGCGTCACTCAAAGCGACATTGAAAATATCCGCCCGAATATTGAACTGTGGATTCTTTCATATGCTTCCGATGACGGCAATAAACTCAGGCTTCTAAGCGAAAGGCTGACGACGATTTTCCCCGAAACGGGAAAGTTGTTCGCTCGGTTTATCGCATACACAGAGCCTAAAAGCAGCCTCGCGTGGAAACTTGCGGATTATCTTTGCTTTGCGATGAGGCGGGAAATATCCGCGATGAACGCTGAAGAACTGGATTACTTTGCGGCTGACATGGACAAGAATCTCCCCCTGTTCTCGGCGCAACTGTTTTCGGAGTTTTTAATGTATGCTATGGAGTGCGGCGTTTTGTCCAACAGCCCCATGTATCAGTTCAAGTCCCGCGCCGAATCAAAGAATGAAGGCGCTTACGCAACTATGGATTACTTAAAAATGGCGCACATCGTTTTCAATGATAAATCATGGAGACGCGAAGGATTGCTGGAGAAAGCATTGCAATCGGAGCGTGACGCAAGCCTGTGGCTTTTTGTTTCATGCCACTTCATATGCGGTTGGCGCGGCACGGATATTGTCAGGCTGCCAATGCCTGAGCTTCCCTCAGATATGAACCAATTCCGGGAACAGATTAAGGCAGGCTGCTTTGACACAAGCGATATCTTAGCCGGGTTGGAGTTTCGGCTAAGATATACGCCGCTCATACCGCAAAAGACAGAACGGTTTGAGAATGTGCCGGAATTAAAACTGTTTGTGCCGGAGAGCCTCCGTCTGCCGTTTGGCACTATCTACGCTATCGCGGCTTCGCATCATGTATCAAAGAAACCCGGAGAACCGTTTATCCGAAAATACGGCGACAGACCGCATATCGAATCATTTTTTGGAAAAGAGTTTTCAAGGGCTTGCGGAATACACGGGTTTAGTTCAAGGAGAGCCGTTAAATCGTATCTTCAAGGCATAGAAGCGATGGCGGATTCCTCAGCGGGCAAGCCAAAAGGCTATATGCTCGCCGCGCTCGCCCGAAGCCATAAGGGCGGGTTTGGCTCACTCCCAAAGTCGACGGACATTTATCTTAAAGACGCGAAGTTTTCTGGCTACCGCCCGGAGTTTATCGCAAGAGAAATGTTTGAGCGCGGCGTATTCAGTTTTATTCCGTCTTTAATGATGGAAATGTACGCAAATGAGGCGTATACCGAATTGCCGGTTACTGTTCAAACGAAGGTTTTGGCTGAGATTGGTATTGAGGCGTCCGGGCTTGAAGGTCTTGCCAAATCGGCGGAGTATTCGCTGATAAAAGCGCGTCATGCCGTCGCTGAGATTATGAAGCGGCCGGAGAATATGCGCGGCAGTATTTCGGATATATTGCAGAACATCGCTTCCGGCAATGCGCCGGGGAAACAGGACGGGTTCTTGTGCCTGATGACAGCGTCCGGCTTCGCTTGCGCCGATGCCCGGCGCAGTTCTTGTATTAGCTGCGGTTATGAGATATACACAAAAACCATTCTCCATATCCTTTCAAAAGAATACGCAAGATTGCGGGAAGCAAAAAGAAATGCTGACCCGGCGGAAGCCGTGCGCTGCACAAAAATCTTAAAAGAGGCTGTAATGCCAGCCATCGCGGAAATATTTTTGTCAATGAAACAAATGTACCCTGATGTTGACAGAAAAGCGATGGTTAGCGCGGCGGGAATGGGGGCGCTGCTATGATGACGGCAAAACAGGCTGACAATAAAGCCGTAAATTATGAGCGTTACTATCTGCTCACGGAGTTAACCGGAGAAATGCTCCGCCGCGCCAAGACTATATTTGAAGAATATCGTGCGCAGGGCGTTGTTTTTAACGGAAGCTTCGACGACGACGCATGGGATATTACAAACCAAATCAAAAAAACAACTCTGCGGTTTTCACCGGATGCGTTTTTATTCAACAGGTACGCCGAGAAATGGTTGGGCTGCTCTCATCGTTGTTTTGTAGACGGAATTAAGACCTATACGATTTTTAACATGGACATTTTCACTATACGCGGCATTAGAGAGAACATCGTCAATCAGCTTGTGAAGTCGGCAGAAAAACCCTGTGAGGAATTAGTTGCGGACAAGCATTTGATAGAGTTCCTAAAA
>JAISVU010000159.1 GCA_031271375.1 Clostridiales bacterium
CATATGGAGACTTTCAGACAAAAATCCGTCCGCTTTATCGCTATCGGCCACGGCATTGACAGCGACTATCCCGAAACGATGGAGATAGCCCCGTTCATCAATATTATGAGCGAGTGGTACGAATGTGTCAAGACCGGGATAACACTTTTTTTACTTTTTTCAAAATATTAATTTGCAGTACAATCCTATCCTCTATCAGCCAATGAAAAAGGCTCGAATATTGTTGTTTTCCAAGCCTTTTGAAAATTGCATTATGGAGGTTAAATCCGCGCCAGTTTTAATAGAGTATAGGCACTCTTCCCAAACGGTAAGCCCCCTCTTTCAACATCCACACAAGCTCGCCCTCGTCAGCCGGTTCCCTTTCCAGTACATTGCAATAACGGAAAGCGTCCGTGGCATGGGCGTCTGAATTGGCTAATATATTCACTTGCAGGGAATTTGCCAACCGAAGGGCATTCTGCCTCTGTTGCCAGCTTATATTGTCCATGTTTGTAGAATAGATTTCCAGCGCGTCAGGCCGGAAGCTGTAGACGTTGGAATCGACGCCGTTCCAGTAGCGGTGCGGATGGGCCAGCGCGATATATCCACCGTTTTCCCGTACATAATTGAACAGTTCGATATACTCCCACTTTTGTTGCAATATCTCATCATGCAAGCCAAGAACGAGGAAGTCGTCGCCTTGAATCCGTATCTCAATGCCGGAAAACACGCGGAACGGAGCGTATGCCGCGTTAAGTTCGTCAATGACGTATTGCGGGGTCAGCTTATTATGCTCGGTAATAATCATGCCGTTCAGACCGTTGGATTTGGCGCTTTCAATCATCTTCCGCCCGTTGTCACGGGCGCAGCCGGAGCCGTCCGAAGTATGTACATGGCAGTCTATGGCAAAGCCCTTCGCTTTTGAAGCGCCGTTCTCCGTACACCTTTTGAGGCGATGGCGCAGAGTATCACGCAGTTCCCGCTCCGATACGCCTTTCCACGCTTCACTGTTTATCGCCATCGCTTCCCGCGCTATATGGGCGATAAATCCATCGTCATAGATGGGGCATAACCTGTTCATGCAGAGGGTAAGCTGGAACATTATTTCGTACAGCTCGGTGCAGGATTCTATCCGCCCGTCTTGCGTACCGCCCCGGCGCAGGTATTCACCGCACAATTCGGAATAAAGGGATTTGACGAGATAATCCCCCGCCCAATCCCCAAAATCCCGCCTGCCTTGAATTATTTCCCTCACATCACCAACATTGAAGTTTTCCATATCATCCTCCGGCGTATTACGCCGCACCAAGCGAGGCAAGCCGCTTCTCAGCGTGCTTCCGGGCTTTCTCATACCTGTCGCTTGCCGCTTTGTCCAAAAGAGCGTCAATGTCGTTTAGCCGACATATAGCCGCGTCGCGTACCGAACGGCGTACAGTTTTGCGTATTGGATTTGTTAGCCTTATAATACCATACGGATTATATGGCGGCAAGTCTATGGACGCCCGCCGCCGAAGCTGCCGTTCCAGACGATTTCAATGTCGTTTTCGTCATGGACGAGGATTTTGTCAATCAGGAGATAGACTACATCCCGGTTCAGCGTTTCAATCGTCCGCAGCTCCTTTAGTTCGGCGGCCTTTTTCTCATCAGCGCCGGCCTCGGCCAGAGCGCGGAGTTCACCGCCCCATTTTTCGATATTGGAGCGTTTACGCTCTATTGTATCATTGACGACGCCTTTCTTGTGCAGAAAAGCGTCCTGCGTAATTTTACCTGACGCAAAGGAAGTAAATATCTTCGTCACCGACGCTTCCAGCAGTTCAATGGACTTGCGCTCGGCGGCGATTTTGCTTTCCAAGCCTTTTACGGTCAGCTTGCTTTTTCGGATTTGCGCCAGCTTCATTTCCTCGTGGTCAATCAGAACGTCAGCATAGGCGCGGATGGACGCCAAAACCACATTTTCAATATGCGACTGCGCGATTGAATGGGTTTTACATCCGTAATGGTCTGTGGCCCTGACAGTGCCGCACTTGAAGCGCGGATTGCTTTTCGTGTAATGAATCATGGCGTGGCCGCAAGCGGGGCATTTGACCTTGTTCCCAAAGATATGCCCCGGCGCGTCATAGCACCGTTTCTTTTGCAGAACCGCCTGAGCATTCGTAAAATCTTCCTCTGAAACAAGCGGTTCATGGGCGTTGGGAACTACAATCCACTCGCCGGACGGACGCGGCGCAGTATGACGTTTGCCGTGTTCAGTCACTTTGAAGCGGTTCGCCAGCAAAGTTCCAATATATACTTTGTTTTTAATAAGTTTGTAAACGACGCCGCTCGTCCAAAAGCAATAATCGGGGTCTATCACCTGCGTCCACATATTTCTCCATCCGTTGCGGGTTTTATAAACAGACGGCGACGGTATACCCTGCGCGTTGAGTATTTGAGCAATTTCCACCGAACCACGGCCTTCGCAGGCAAGGGAGAATATAAGGCGCACATAGCCCGCCGCTTCCTCGTCTGGCACAAGTTTGTTTTTTGCCGTATCGGATTTTTTATATCCGAACGGGGAATGGGCTAGATATTCGCCGCGCTTAGACTTCGTGTTTTTCGCCGTTATGGACTTAACCGCTAAATCCCTGTTATAATGCTGATTGGCAAGGTTAATAACCGCAAGCTCCAAGTTTGAGAGCGGGCTGTAAAAGCTGTCATAGCCGTTGTTAATCGCAATAAACCTCACGTTAAGCGTGACAAGGTGGTTCATCAGCAAATCGTCAACGTCTATCAAACTTCTGCCGATGCGGGATAAATCTTTCACCACGACGCAATCCACCGCGCCTTGTTCGATGTCCGACAAAAGCCGTAAATAGGCGTCCCGGTCGGAGCGGCTCCCGCTGATTCCGTCGTCAACGTAGTCAGTCAGCGCCGCTCCGCGAAATTCCTCTTTCCCGGCGATATAGCTTCTTATAAGCTCACGCTGGTTCGTGATACTACAACTTTCCATGTCCGCTCCATCGTCCTTTGATATGCGGAGATATGCGGCAATGTTAGCGCAGGCCGATTTTACAGGTGTTTTCAGGGATTTCATATGCCGTCAGCCCCGCTTTCCAACAACAGTTTCCGTAAGTCCTCAAAACTGTCCATATAGTTTAGCTTAATCTCAAGCTCGTTCGTAAGCGGGGTCAAAACTATACGCCTGACAAGAGCCTGCACCATGTCCTTTGTCGGCGTTTCGCAGTCACGGAAATCCCGATACTTCACAAGCCATTGGTTGTCCATGACGTTCTTCGCGTCGTATTTAGCCAATTCTGACTTTATTTGCGTAAGACGCGCTTTTACTTCTCCCTGTTCGCGCTCAACCTTAGCGCGGACAAGCCCGTACTCCCGTAAGTCAAGGAGTCCGCTCATATGATGTGCATATGCCGACGAGATGTTCCGCTCCGCGTCACTCACGCTCTTTTCAAGCCTTGCCGATTCTTTTTTCAATAAAGCGCGTTTCTGCTTCAACGGGTCGGACTGCGCGAGGATTTCCGCCAGATTGTCAAAATGAACGAGCGCATCCATGTGCTTACGAAGTGTCTCCATTATAATGGCGTCCAGCTTTTTAAGCGGCATTTTCGCTCCGCGCTTTATGCCGCGCTCATGTTTTAACTCGCTTACACAGTGGGGACAGGCATAATAATACAAAATAGGCTCCCTTACCCTGCTTTCTGAGCGGATAACTGTTTTACCGCACCGTGAGCAGGTTATTATCCCGGAGTAACGGTTTTCTACATGTTCTTGAAGATTTGTGTGCTTATACTTTTCTGCGGACTTCTCCATCAATAAAGCGACGGCTTTATATTGTTCCTTGCTGATTATGGCTTCGTGCTTGTTTTCATGGATAATCCATAACTCTTTCGGCAGACGGGTCTTTTTCTTTCCATTACAGGCATAAATGCCCTGAACCAGCGCCCCTGTATAGGTTTCGCTGTGAAGGAGGCGGCTCACAAGGCCGGGCGTCCAGACGATGCGTTTTGCGAACATTTCATTGTACGCCTCGCCAGCGTTATACCGCCTGTTTTGGGGAGAAGGTACGCCGCCCCGGTTAAGAATCCGCGAGATGTTCATTACACTCTCGCCTTGAAGCCGCAGAGCAAATATCCGCTTGACGACCTCGGCTTCTTCGGGGCAAACGTCCAGCCGCTTTTCCTTCCGGTTCTTCCGATAGCCATACGGAGCAACGCCCGCCGCCTCGCCGCGCTGTTTCTTGACATTGTGAGCGGATTTGATTTTCTTCCCCAAGTCCCGGCTGTACATATGGTTTACAAGGTTCTTGAACAGGATTAGGAGCTTCTTCCTTCCCGCGTCGTCGGCAAAGCTGTCGTAACTGTCGTTGACCGACACAAATCGGACGCCGCGCTGTACGAACGTGTCAAAGAGCAGCTCCCCCACTTCTATATAAGTCCTTCCGAGCCTTGAAAGGTCTTTTACTACGACGCATTTAATGTCGCCGCAGAGGATGCTCGCCATCATGCCGGAATACCCTGGACGCTCAAAGTTTGTCCCCGAATATCCTAAGTCCGTGAAAACGCCGTTCAGCGTTAGTTCCGAACAGGAACGGATATAATCCTTGCATAACGCGACTTGGTTGTCTATGGAATCCTCGGCGCGTTCGCTGTCGTTGGAAATACGGGCGTATATCCACGCAGGAGTGGGGGCAAAAGCGGCTTTTACTGCGGAATCCTCAGCCTGACCGGGCTTTCTGCTTTTCCTCGCCACTTATACCACCGCCCTTTCTGATGACGGCTCCGGCCCGGCAAACGAAATATCATAACCGCTGGCGTAGCGAAAGTTTACGGTTATGTCCCTGCTTGTGTTGACGGTTATGGACTTTATAAGCCCCGCCACCACGCGGCGGTTCAGTTCCGAAATATTCTCATGCTCTAAAAACCGCTCTATAAGCCGTTTGGCGTTGGTGTCGTCCTCCAGCCGCTCAAGCTCGCCGCGCAGCGTGTTTATGTTCCCCTCGGCGGCCTGAATTTGGCTGTTGAAGCTCTTTTTGAACATCTCGTATTCAGATTCCGAAATAATCCCGTCAGCGAAATGCCGGTATGACTTTACCAAGTAATCGCCGTTGTCGTTAATCGCCTGCAAGTTCCGCTCAATCATTCCCTCAATGGCGGCCTTTTTGCGGCCTTTAAGGGTGGCAACGGCGAAGCCCTCCGCGACCTCGCGGGACGCGATGAAGCCGGACACCTGCTTTTGAATCGCAAGAAGGACGAGAGATTTTAATTTTAACTCGCTTACGTTGTTGTTCCGGCACTCCCCCGTCATTTTATGGGTAGTGCAGATATAGTTCACATATGCTTTGCCGCTCTTTTTCGTCACAGTCTTGGCGGTCATGGGCTGCCCGCACAGGCCGCACACGACAAAGCCGGAAAACAGGTGAAGCCGTTCGCTGCCCTGCGCTATCCGCGTGTCCATCGCCATAAGCTCTTGCGCAAGGTCAAAATCCAGTTCGTCTATTATAGGCTCATGGGCGTTTTCGCAGACGTTCCACATTTCGCGGGGCTTGTAGTGAAATCGCTTCATACGGTAACTGGCCTTAGTCCGCTTGCCTTGCTCCAAATGGCCAAGATAGACGCGGTTCTGGAGTATGCGCCTTACGGCGTTGGGCGACCATTCGGCTTTTTCGCTCACGCAGAACGGCGTGCGGTACGAACAACCCATCGCCTTTTTATACTCGGCGGGGGACAGGAACCCTCTGGCGTTCAGCATGGCGGCGATTTGCCCCTCGTTGTAGCCGGTTATCTTGCAGTCGAATATCATCTTGACTACATCGGCGGCGTAATCGTCCGCCGCCAGCCTTCCGTCCTTTTTTACATAACCGTACACGGCGTAGTTGCTGACCAGTTCGCCGTTCCTGCGCTTGGTTTCAAGTTGGCTCTTTGTCTTTACGGATATATCTTCGAGCATAGCCTCGTTCATTATGTTTTTGAACGGCACTATCAGGCTGTTGCCAGCGTCGGTCATGTCGGCCTTCAGGCTATCGTATGATTCGTTTACAGCGATGAAGCGAACCTTTTTCGTGGCGAAGTACCGCTCAATATACTTGCCCGTTTCAATATGGTCGCGCCCCAGTCTTGAAAAATCCTTCACCAACACGCAGTCCACATCGCCGTTCTCAATCAAGCGTATCATGTCCTTAAAACCCGCCCGGTCGAAGTTCGCGCCCGTGAACCCGTCGTCAGCCAGTATCTCGGCAACGGTGATGTCGGGGTTTCGGCTTACGAAGTCCAGCAGCATATCCCGCTGATTTTTGATGCTGTTGCTCTCAGTCTTGTCGCGGTCGTCTTTTGAAAGCCTGAGATAAATGGCGGCTTTCCATACTCTTGTTCCGTTTTCGTTATTCATTGCGGCATCCTCCTGTGGTTTTTCCAATAATCCCGTCAAACCATGAAGATTGCGCGCTAGTCCGCTTTTAATAATAGCGCGTTCGCCGCAATCTGTCTAGGGAGGCGGTGGTTACGTCGATGTAAGCTCCATGCTCTGCCCGGAAAGAAGGTATTGCTTTATCCTGTCCTGCAAGGACGCCCCGGCGTCTAAAAAAGAAACCCGCACTACCGTATCGCCGAAGCGGAAGCAGTTCGGGTTTTTAATCTGCCGATAGTATGACAGGGTTTTCTCGGCGACGGGGAGCGAAGGGTCAATCGTAATATCCTGTATGTCAACAAGCTCGTCTATGTTTTCCGTGCGTATGTTATGGCCCTGCATAATAAATCCCTCCTATAACGGCTGGCCTATTCCCAACTTGGGAATAGGCCAGTGAGTGTCTTGCTCAGTATTTGATTTCTTACCAGCAGATAGATTCGTGGTTGCAGTCCGGCAGAAGATTATATAAATAATCGTATACCGCGTCATAGGCTTTTTCCGAGTTTAGCCGCTTATCCTTCGCGCTCCAGCCCACCAGTTTGCATAACCGAATCTTAAAATTCCCGTACCATATATGGTTGGCGCAGAAATTCTTTGTATGCCGATTTTGCTCCGCATACTCCAGTATCTCTTTTTCAAGCTCCCGCAATTCGCCGCTGTATTGGGCATACTCGTTAAACTCCGCCCGTGAGGTGTTCCGTTTCATATAGACATCTCCTTGTAGTTTGGTGTTAATTTATTCTGCGACCTATTCCCAAGTTGGGACAAGGTTATCCGTATTATATCATAAAAAGTATTCAGATTGCTTCATTACCCGGAAAAACCCTTCAACCTCGCTCAAATGCGGCGTAACGTAACAGTCCGGCAGGGCGTCAAGGCATACCGCCCGGAACGAGCCGTCCTCGTTGACGCGGCTGTCCAGCAGGGCAATGACGCCTGTGTCCCTCTCCGTGC
>JAISVU010000233.1 GCA_031271375.1 Clostridiales bacterium
TGATATTGTAGAAGTCAGCGCTTTCCCTGACATAATCGGTTATAAACGCGTTATCTATCTTCGCGCATAAATCAAACATACGCTTGAACATCAGCTTATCCAAAACCACGTCGATATCTTGGGGATCGCCGCTCTCTTTAAAGGCTTCTTCCGCCGCGTCTATGGCTTCCCGTATATAATCCGGCGGGTCGGCCATATCCTCCAGCGGGATCGGCGAAAACAGGTTATCGGCGTTCTTGCCCGTGTGCTTTGCCTTTAGCGCGACCTTTACGTTATGGAAGGCGTATTGGGCGGCGGGAATCTCTATGACCAGCGACCCCGGCAAGAGCTTCCGCATCTCCGTATATACCGCGAGAAGGCCGTCTTTCAGAACAGCCTCGTATTCATCGGGGTTTTGGAGGGCGGAGAAGTCGTAAGAGCTGTTTTGGGTAATCTGCCTCAGAACCTCGGAGACGTTGGGCGCGTCCATAATCCGGCCCAGGCTCGCGGTACTGAGCAGCCGTTTTTCGAGAACGCGCAGGTAGGCCGATATTTCGACGTAACCGTCGTTATTTGATCCCATACTCAGCCCTCCCTAGAACAGCGTTTTTACGATTTCGCCCTCAAGCTCGGCGCGCCGGTAGTTTATCAGCGCCTCGAAGGTCTGGTTATACTCGACGCCGTCCTTTATCAACACGAAACCGCCGTCTATCTCGCGCTTCCCCGCGTAAATCCTTACCCCGGCGGGCTTGCGCTTCTCCGTGAGGAAGGCGTTGATCTTCGCGGCGTCGATCTTATACTTTGCGGGAATTATAATAACCCCGTCCCCGGCGTCCGCATCCAGCATCCTCGCGCTGAGATATTTCCAATAGGCGGGCTCGGCCATGCCGTTAAGCTCGTCAAGAGCCTTTTTGAACACGGTATCAATAGCCTCGCGCTTGGCCTTTAGCTGCCTGTCGCGCAGCTCAAGGCGCTTGCCCAAAGTCAGGCGTTCGGCGGCCCTGGCGGCTTCGGCTCTCGCGTTTTCAAGGATAGCGGTCTTTTCAGCCTCGGCCTCCGCGTCGTAACGTTTGGCAATATCCTTAGCCTGGGCGCTGGCTTCGTCAACGATCCGCTTGGCTTCGGCCTTGCAGTCGTTCAGTATTTTATTTGTAAGGTTTTCTAAATTTGACATTGAACCGACTCCTTTCAGACGGGAACCGGCCTTATGCGGGATAAGTCACCAGAACCATAATGATGGAGGCGACGAGGCCCAAGATGGCGTATGTCTCAACGATAACGGCGAATATGATGCCCTTCGTGTTCTGGGAGGGGTTCTTCGCAAGAATCTGCAAGCCGGCGGTTGACACCTGGGCCTGGAATTTCGCCGAAGTAAGGCCGGCGATTCCCACGGGGAGCGCGGCAAACAGTAAGTAAAAGCCCTGCGCCAGTGAAATCGGATCTGCTCCGCCTATCCTCATAAGGCAGATGAACAGGCCGATAACGAAACCATAGAGGCCCTGCGTACCGGGCAGAAGCTGAAGGATAAGCGCTTTACCGAACTTTTCCGGTTCCTCGGCGATGATACCCGCCGCGGCTTTACCCACCATTCCGCAGCCCAGCGCCGAGCCCCATCCGCCCATAAACACCGCGAGCGCGGCTCCAAGCCCCGCCAGGACGATTCCGCCGTTGGCGTTCATAAACTCCATGAATGTCATAGAACTTCCTCCTATTTTGTTATGTTGATATATTTGTTCTTGAGCGTCAGCGGTGTAAACGTCACGCCGCCGCCCTCAAAAAACTTACCGAAGTATTCCACATACTGCAGACGGCAGCTGTGGACATACGCGCCCAGGAACCCCAGGCCCATGTTGAGAACCTGCCCGAACAGGAATACAATCGTCCCCAAGAGCCACCGGACGCTCACCGGGAACATCCCGGCCATGATGTTGAAGCTCATCGCTATGTACGCCCCGGAAAGCGCCAGCGCGGCGATACGGGTATAGCTGATGATATCGCCAACATAGCCTGTAAGACCGTAGACACCGTACAGCCCGCCGCCTACTTTGCCCACTATTGTCGGGTATTCCCTTCCTTGCGTAAGGGCGAGGCCCACCAGGCAGATTACGAATACAGCGGGTATCAGCGTCTTAAGGAATCCCGGCAAGCCCGGCAGAACCATCGCAAACATCCCTATTCCTGAAAGAAGGACGAGAATCCACAGCAGCGAATCGCATACCGCGGCGAATATTTTGCCCTCTTTAAGCAAGGCGTAGCCTTTTACCGCGACGCCGAAAAGAATCTGGATTATGCCCAAGGCCATAGTGACAATCATCATCACCATAACGTCTTTCTGGGTGTCCATTATCGGTTTCCAGCCGCTGGGGAAGTCAGCTAGGTTCGCCGTCGGTATCGGCGTTATAAATGTGACCCCGAAAGCTCCGCCGTAAATAACCCCGCCCAGCATCGTAGTGAAGCTGCAGCAGAAAAAGAACAGCAGAAACCGCCGCATTGAAGGCTTGAAGTGCATAAACTTCAAAGCGCAGGCCGTGGCGATGCACAGGATAGCGCCGTAACCCAAATCCCCCACCATCAGCCCGAAAAAGACCATATAGAAGGGCATTAACAACGGCGTCGGATCTATCTCGTTGTATTTAGGGGTAGAGAACATCATTGTGATATCCTCAAATGCGGAGACCATCTTGCTGTTCTTGAGCTTAATCGGCACATCCTCGCTGTCCCTCGCCACTTCCTCCTCGGCAAGGTAGTATTCCTTGCCGCAGACGCCTTCAACGATAGCCTTGAACCTTTCGGCTTCCTCCTCGGGCACCCAGCCCTCGGCCATGAAAACGTCCCTTGTGGCCAAGAAGTTTCGGCAGGCCTGCTCCCTCGCAAGCGCCGTTTCATAGTAGTCATATACAATCTGGAGGTTGACGTGCTCGGGGCCTAAGTCCTTCATGCTGTTCTGGGCCTTTTCCAGCTCGGCTTCCAGCTCCCTTATCCGGGCGTTGTTGGCCTCGGCGAGTTTTGAGGGCAGGCCCTTAAAACCCAGGGAGAGACGCGAAAAGCCCAGTGTTTTCACATGGGCGAGGATGTCGTCATATTGTTCCGACGGCACGGTAAGCAGAACTGCGGCGTCTTCTTTTATGTAGCCCAGCGCTTCCAGATAAGCCTCTTTGAAGCTCTCTTCGGTTCCGGCCTTAAAAGCGTCCCAGGCAAGGCGGTTTACGGTGCCGACGACGCTCTTTGTGTACTTGCCTTTGTCGAACTCCTCGGGGGAGACGTCCAGCTTCAGCCAGGGCCTTAGGTTATCATTTTCCCCCCTCAGGCGCGAAATTTCCGTGCGCGCCTGGGTTATTGCCTCATCCGCGGCTTTAAGGCGTTCATAAACCGCGTTATAGTCATATTGCTCGTGATAAGCGTCGAACTCGTCAAAGCCCAGCGAGCGGGGAGGCGTCGTCAGCGCCTTTATGCCCTTTGGGGCGGTGGAATACGGCTCGGTGCGGGCGAGGGCGAAATTCACTTTGAACAGCTCGGCCTCGCAGCGGGATTCCGCTTCCTCGGAGGCGTCCCTGCGCAGAAACGCAAGCTCCTTTTCGAGTTCGGCTTCCAGTTCATCCTTTTCGAGGTTCTTGAAATGCACGTCCTCAAACTTTTGCAGCTCTTTCAGCAGCTTCGCTTTGAGCCGCGAAAAGGTCAGGAGCGTGAACTTTTTCATTTTGACCACAGCCATTTGCTTCACGGTCCTTTCCGGACTTTTATACTGTTGCTACCGTATGCTCCCAGTAACAAGAGCCACCGCGTCCGCCAGTTTTTGTCCGCTGGGGGTACGCATCGCATAGAGGTCGGATTTATTCTTGTCCTCCATCTTCGCGTTCTCTTTCCCGGCGTCCGCCTCCGCTTCCGCGATGATACGCGCGCCTTCGCGTTCAGCCTCTTCAATTGCGGTTTTCTTTCTAAAGACGCCGTCCGCTTCGGCCTTTCTAAGAATCTCACGCGCTTCCGCCTGGGCTTCTTTAATCATTTCACCGCCTTTTTCCTCGGCTTCCTGTATCTTGAGCACAGCCTCAGCCGCCAATACCTTCACCTCCCATATTTTAACTATGAATGCCTGCTATTATATCACCGCGCCAACCAAAATACAATTATATATTTTAGCCGATTTTAAAGTATAATAGGTTAATGGGAAGTGCTTGAATTGAAAATGCGGTCGCATTCCATATGCAGCTCCCTGAAGACCTCAAGCACCCTCGGGTCAAAATGCTCGGGCCTGGTTATCCGGTCGCCGAAAAGGATGATATCCTTCGCCTCGTTGTGCGTGAAGGCCAATTTATAGGGTCTGGGACTGCGAAGCGCGTCGTATATGTCCGCCAGGGCGACAATCCTGGCCGAAATGGGTATATCGTCGCCCGCAATGCCGCTCGGATAACCCGAACCGTCGTACTTCTCGTGGTGGCACTCGGCGATTTCAATAGCGACCCTGAGATCATCCCCGTCCTGGCCATTCATCAAGAAACTGCCTGTATTACGCAAAAGCTCGCCGCCGTCGACGGTATGTTTACGCATAATATCAAACTCTTCCGCTGTTAAAGCCCCGGATTTATGCAGTATGCTGTCCGGTACGCCTACTTTGCCCAGGTCATGGAGCGGGGAAAACAATGTAATATCCTCGATGGCCTCCTTTGGAAGGATATCGGGATAAAGCTCAGACAGTCTTTCTGAGATAAGCCTTGTATAATATTTGATGCGCGTAATATGCTCTCCCGTGACCTTGTCATGGGTTTCGGACATAAGGGACATACCCATAATGATGGCCTCGCGTGAGGCGGCAAGCTGATTTGTGCGCTCTTCCAATTCCTTTGTGCGTTTTTCCACCATGCTTTCAAGGGAATCCCTGTAGCGCTTAAGCTCCAAATGATTTCGCACTTTGGACTCTACAATCGTCGCGACAAAGGGCTTGCGCACATAATCCATCGCGCCCATGTTTATTCCGCGCTCCTCCGATATATCGTCGTCGGCGCCTGTGACGAAGATAACGGGTATGTTTGCCAGGCGTTTTTGGTTCTTCATGTACTCCATAACGCCAAAGCCGTCGATGCCCGGCATAAATACGTCAAGCAACACTAAGTCGGGCGTTTGACTGCCTAACAGGCTTATAGCTTCCTCACCGCTCTCCGCAGTGATTATCTCGTAATGATCCTCCAGGATATTGGACAGAAGGGCAAGGTTTATCAGATTATCGTCCACTATAAGAATCTTATCCGACATGTAGCGCCTCCCTTACTCAAAAGAACCTAGAAACTATATAATAACACATCGTGCGTCCGATAGCAAGCAATTAACGCTGTGTCCTATACGGTCAGAGCCCCGCTGTCTATTAAGGTCTTTATTAACTCTATATCCGTGGATAGAACCCTGTCGGATTCCAAGACGGGGACGGCGCTGCGGACGGCTTTATGAAGGGCCGCGGCGCGTTCGCCAAGCCCCTCGGTTCTGCCGCTGATGTCCAAAGCCTGGGCGGCGGCAAGCAGTTCTATAGCCAGCGTATATTTGACGTTATTCACGATTTCAGCGCATTTACGGGCCGAGACGGCGCCCATAGACACATGGTCTTCCTGATTTGCCGACGAGGGTATGGAGTCCACGCTTGCGGGGTGGGCCAGCACCTTGTTCTCGGAAACCAGGCTGGCCGCAGTGTACTGGGCTATCATAAAACCGGAGTTAAGGCCGGGATTATGCGTAAGGAACCCAGGCAGGCCGCTTAACTGAGGATTGACGAGGCGCTCGGTGCGCCGCTCGGAGATATTCGCGAGTTCGGCCAGCGCGATTGCCAGAAAATCCAGGCACAGCGCCAGCGGCTGGCCGTGAAAGTTCCCGCCCGATATAATTTGCCCGTCCTTAGGGAAGACCAGCGGATTGTCGGTAACGGCGTTAATCTCGACCGTGAGGACGTTCTTCGCGTAATTTATCGCGTCCCAGGAAGCCCCGTGAACCTGAGGAACACAACGCAGGGAGTAGGCGTCCTGCACCCTGCCCGCCGTGTTTACATTCTTGCTGCCTTCTAACAGGCGGCGCATTTCCGCCGCGCATACGATCTGGCCTTGATGGGGCCTGGCCTTGTGGAGCTTCTCGTCAAAGGCGTCGTCCCTGCCTCCCAGGGCCTCGACGGTAAGCGCCGCGCAGGCGTTAGCCAGCTCCATTAAGTTCATCGCGTCATAAACGCAGAAGGTTCCGATAGCGCCCATTGCCTGAGTGCCGTTTATTAGGCCCAGCCCGTCTTTATCCCGCGGGTCAAGCACATCAATCCCGGCGGCGGCCATAGCCTCGGCCCCGGGCATTAACCGCCCGTTATACACGGCTTCGCCCATGCCGATCATAACCAACGCCACATGGGCCAGGTGGCATAAATCCCCGCTGGCCCCGAGCGAGCCCTTCATCGGCACAACGGGATGGACGCCTTCATTCAGCATCGCTATTAAGATTTCAACCACTTTGGGGTTTACGCCGGAGAATCCGTTGGACAGCGCGTTGGCCCGCAGCAGCATTATGCCCCGTACTATCTCCGCCGGGAAGGGTTCGCCGACGCCGCAGGCGTGGCTCATAATCAAGTTCCGCTGGAGATCGGATGAATGCTCGGCGCTTATCTTTACGCCAGCCAGCTGGCCAAAGCCTGTGTTCACCCCGTATACGGGGTCTTTGCCTTCGGCGGTATCACGCACCATCTTGTGAGAGGCCTCCATAGCCGCCAGAGCCTCTGGGGAAACCTCAACCTTCTTCATATGCTGGCATACGTCAACCACATCCCAAATACTCAAGCTATGGCCGCTAAGTTCGATTGCTGCTGTTGAATCCGTCACTCGATACTCCCCAATCCTCTAATAATATAGTCGTTTAAAGCCAGCTCTATCGCTGTTCTTTTATCTTCGTTTTTTATTGACGGCAGGTTTATACGCACGTTCATCTCCGCTCCCCGCATTGCGGCCTGCGCCAGCAAAACCGCCGTCCCGGCGTCCGACGCTGCGTTCTTGTTGCCCAGCTCGGAGACGGTCTTTAAGCTCTCGCGCAGCTTCGCGCATATGCCGCAGGTTTCCAGCGGCGTCTCCGTCATGCGCAGAGAGGCGGCTTCAATAGCATTTTCCCGGCCTGGATCGTCCTTCGCGATGGCTCTGGCGTCCATAAAGGCGGTGAAGGCCGCGCTGTCTTCGTCAGTAAGCTCTGTAAGCCGGGCGTAATCCCGCTCTAATGAAATTCTTGCGTCCGCCAAAGCCTGCTTTTCATCATCGGCAAGCGCCTGATAGGCTTTCTTGCCTACGCTCAGGTTAATCACCATCAAACCGAGGGACGCCGCAAGAAGCCCGGAAAGGGCCGAAGCGCTGCCGCCGCCGGGGGCCGGAGCGCCGGAAGCGAGCATAGCGCAAAAATCCCTAACAGTCATATCGGTCAGCATGAAGTCCTCCTTTAACAAAAATTCCGTCTTTTATAACGGAATGCACATGGTTTAAACCAAAATGATATACTATGTAATCAATATTTGGTGTGCCAAATATCACCAAATCAGCCTTTAATCCCGGTTTAATCGCGCCTCTATCCGTTAAGCCCAATGCTTTAGCAGCTCCCGACGTCATGGCGCGGATAATTTCGATAGGCATGAGCCCCATTCCAAAGGCCGCGAACGTCATAACGGCTTGGAGGTTCTCGGTTGGGCAGCTCCCCGGGTTATAATCCGTCGCGAGCGCGATGTTTACGCCGGCATTAATCATATCCCTGGCCCTGGCAAAGCTCCCCGTCATCAGATAAAACGATGTGGCAGGCAGCAGCACGGCAGAGACGCCCGCCTGTGCCAGCGCCTCTATGCCCGCGTCCGAGGTCTTTAACAGATGCTCCGCCGAAACAGCTCCCAGTTCCGCCGCCAGCTCCGCCCCGCCCATCGGCTCTATCTCGTCCGCGTGGAGCTTTACGCCGAACCCCAGAGCCTTCGCGGCTTGCAATATCTCTCTGGTCTCGTCCAAATAAAAGGCCCCGTCTTCGCAGAACACATCAACAAAGGCGGCGTCCGTTACTTTAGGCATAACCTCGTTTATCATTAAATCCAGGTATCCCCGCCGGTTGTCCTTATACTCCGGCGGCATCGCGTGCGCGCCCATGTATGTACTGATAATATCAATGGGATGCTCGCCGTTCAGCTCCTTCGCGGCTTTCAGCTGCTTCAGCTCCGTGTGAATGTCCAAGCCATAGCCGCTCTTGGCTTCTACGGTGGTTGTGCCGTGGGCCAGCATGATATCCAGGCTCTTCCGTGCCTTATCCTTCAGCTCCTCTATGGAAGCGGTGCGGGTGGCTCTGACAGTGGAGAGTATGCCGCCGCCTTTCTTTAATATATCCATATACGGCACGCCCGAGAGCTTATCCGCCAGCTCGTTTTCGCGTGAACCCGCGTGAACCAGATGGGTATGGGCGTCAATCAGCCCCGGCGTAACGGTCATGCCCGCCGCAGTATAGCAAGGGATATTTAAAGGCTTTCTCTGCGTTATCTCCCGGATAAGCCCGTCCTTAACCACAATAAAGCCGTCGGTTACGCCGGAGGTTCCTTCAAATGTGACTATATTATCGGACTGTATCGCGTAGGCGCTCACTCCAGCATCCTCGCCTCTATGACCTGGTTAATACTGAAATTCTCTATTTGCAGATAATACTCGGCGGTGTCAACCAAAGCCTGCATAGGCAAGAGGCCGATAACCTCGCTGCCAACCGCCGTTACGCCGTACCGCGCCGCCTCGATTTTAATCAGCTCGAAGGCGCGGTACAAAGCCGTCTTCGTGTAGTCGGTCATGTTCATCGACACCTGGGCGATACCGCGTTCTCGGAGGCTCACGCCCATAGCCTTCGTAAAGCGCAGGCCGCCGCCGGAGTGACGGACGACCTTTGCGATATTGTTCGCGATCTCTATATTGTCCGTGTTCAGGTTCACATTAAAGGCGATAAGCGGCATACGCGCCCCCACCGCAGCGACGCCCGCCGTGGGATGGGGCTCCTCGCCGAAGTCCGGCTTCCAGCCCGGCCTTTTGAGCTTCTTCCCCATCCCCTCGAACTCGCCTTTGCGCACGTCGGCCAGGTTGCGCCGCAGCTCCGACGACGCGGAGTTCTCATAAAGGATAACGGGTATACCGTACTTTGCGTAAATCTCGGCCGCCGCAGCCTTCGACAGCGCCACGGCCTCGTCCATCGTCATATCCTTTATCGGGATAAAAGGGATAACGTCAACCGCGCCCATGCGGGGATGCTCGCCTGTGTGCCTGGTCATGTCGATAAGCTCCGCCGCCGTACCCGCCGCCGCCACTGCAGCGTTCTTGACGGCCTCCGGCTCGCCCATAACCGTAACAACGGTGCGGTTATGATCCTTGTCGCTGGAGTAGTCCAGCAGCTTAACGCCGGGCCTGTCCATGAAATTAAGGACGATGCGCTGCACGACGCCTTGATCCCTGCCCTCGCTAAAATTAGGGACACATTCTACGATTTTTGGCATGTTAATCTCCTTTAGCTGGTTTTCATCATTTATTATTCATTCGCGGCCGAAAGCCGCGCTCCGCCCCATTCCACGACAGTAAACCCCGTCCGCTCAAAGGGCTCCAGTTCCTGCGGCTCTATCGCGGTATATGCGTCCAGCGGCTTATACGCCATAAAGACACGCAGCATAGAATCCGGCTCCGGGGTAATAATGAGCTTCGCGTTGCCGGTATAGGCCTCCTGCTGGAAGGTAATGAGGTTATAGGGGTTATTCTGCATCTGGGGCAGCCAGTACACGATAAACTCGTTGTACTCCCTGGGAGTAAGGCCCAGGGAGGCCAGCTTATCCCGCAGAAAGGCGGCAGTATCAGCGCCGCTGACGGCAAAGCCCTTGCTGAAGTCATACGCAACGCTGTCGGAGCGGCCTTCCCAGAATAAATAAGAGTATTCCAGGCCGTCCGCGTGGTTAATCAGCGTCCCGTCCGGGCGGGCTGTAACCGACCAGCCATTATAGTATTCGGGATAGGTAACGCCCAGTTCCCCATTGTAATCAATAGCGACCGTAACGTCCATTTCGTTTTCAGGGTACAGATAGATAACGGGCTTGGCCGGAGACCCAACGGAAACGCTGAGGACATATATCTCTCCGCTTTCAGGAACGCTCCCGTCGTCCGCGACGCGCTCGAACAGCACGGTAAAATTCCCTTTCGGTATGTCGCGGGGGATGCCGATAAGAAATTCGTGAGCCCGCGTCTCAGCGCCGGACTCTTTCTCGCTGTACCTGTCGTCAACCGTCACAAGCGGGGAACTGACGTAGGCGACCCGCCATTTATATATATCGTCATAGCCTTCGTTAAGAAAATAACTGTAATATGGATATCCGATTTGAATGTTCATATGCCCGAGGGTGACATTGCCCATGCGCAGCTCGCCGCCGCCGTCCTCGTCGAACATATCGATACGCCGCAGCGCCCCGTTATACGTGACCTTTTTGCCCAGCGCCTCGCCCAGGAGCCTTACCGGGACATATGCCCTGTCGTCTTTTATAATCACCTCGGCGTCTTCCAGCGGCTCGCCGTCAACGAACAGCGTGATATCTCCGGCCCGCGCCGTAGTGCAGGGTATTAACGCGCATATTGCAATGAACATTGCTACAAGTCGTTTAATCAGTTTGCTGTTCATTTGCTCATTACCTTTTCCAGAAGACCTTCTTCCGGGATAAACGGCAGCGTGATATGCCCCCCGGCGCCGGATTGGTTATACTTCGCGGCCGCCTCAATGGCGTTAGGGTTCCTTGCCCAGCCCCGGCGGGCGACGCCGCCGTAAACATCCCACATCATCGCGCTTTTTATGACATTGTCCGCGCGCTTGCTGCCGTCCAGCACAAGGCCGAAGCCGCCGTTTACCGACTTGCCTATGCCTACGCCGCCGCCGTTATGCAGCGCGATAAGGCTCATGCCCCGTGCGGCGTTGCCTGCGAAGCACTGGACGGCCATGTCCGCCATTACGTTACTGCCGTCTTTTATATTTGCGGTCTCCCGGAAGGGGGAGTCCGTCCCGCTGACGTCGTGATGATCCCTGCCCAGCATGATGGGGCCGGTTTCGCCGGTTCTTACAAGCTCGTTGAATTTTAGGGCTATGTCCCGGCGGCCCTCGCCGTCCTGGTACAGGATACGCGCCTTCGTGCCGACGACCAGCTTATTCTTCATCGCGTCCCGTATCCAGATGTAATTATCCCTATCCTGGCCCCTTCTGTCAGGATTTATCAAACTCAGGGCTGCCGCGTCGGTCTTTATCAAATCCTCTTCCTTGCCCGACAGGCACACCCAGCGGAACGGACCATAACCGTAGTCGAAGAGCTCAGGGCCCATGATGTCCTCAACGTATGAAGGGAAGACGAAGCCGTCTTTTTCATCGACGCCGTTCTTCGAGATTTCCCGCACGCCGGAGTCGAATACGGCTTTAAGGAAGGAGTTGCCGTAGTCAAAGAAATAAGAGCCCTTGCCAACCAAAGCCTTGATCAGGTTAAAATGCCGCTTGAAGGACGCGTCCACCAAAGACTTGAAGCGCGGACGATCCGTGGCAAGGAGCTCGGTGCGCTCCTCGAAGGTTATACCTGCGGGGCAGTAGCCGCCCTCGTATGGCGCATGGCATGAGGTCTGGTCTGAGAGCAAATCAATACGGATGTCATTATCCGCCGCGTATTGCAGCAAATCCACGATATTTCCGTGATAGGCGACGGAATAGGGCTTCTTCTCGTCGCAGGCCTTTTTCGCGATTTCAAAGGCCGACGCGGTGTCGTCCGTCATCTCCCTGACCCAGCCCTGGTCAAGACGCGTTTTTATGCGCGACATATCCACCTCGGCGATGATACCCACGCCTCCGGCGATTTCGGCGGCCTTGCCCTGGGCTCCGCTCATGCCGCCCAAGCCTGACGTAACGAAGAGCTTGCCTTTTAAATCTTCGTCAATACCCAGCTTGAGCCGCCCCGCGTTAAGGAGCGTATTATAAGTCCCGTGAACGATACCCTGAGGGCCGATATACATCCAGCCCCCGGCCGTCATCTGGCCGTAATTGGCGACGCCCATCTCCTCGGCGACCTCCCAGTGCTCCTGGGTGTCGAACATGCCTACCATTAGCGCGTTCGTGATAATGACCCTGGGTGCGGACTCCGGGGAGGGGAACAGCCCCAGAGGGTGGCCGGATTCGATAACCAGCGTCTCTCGATCCGTTAGCCGCTCCAGGTATTTCATAATAAGCCGGTACTGGAGCCAGTTCTGGCAGACCTGGCCCGTTTCGCCGTATGTAACCAGCTCATAGGGATATAAAGCCGTCTCAAAGTCCAAATTGTTGTCGATCATAACCTGAAAGGCCCGGCCTTCCAGACAATTACCCTTATACCCGTCAATGGGTTTTCCATAAATACGCCCTTCCGGGCGGTAGCGGTAGGCGTAGATTCTTCCGTATGCGAGCAGTTCCTGGTAGAACTCCGGGGCCAGGTCCTCGTGATACTCCGCAGGCACATAACGCAGGGCGTTTTTCAGCGCCGTCTCCGTCTGGGCTTTATTGAGGCGGTATCCCCGGGAAGGGGCGCGGCGTATGCCTTCGATGAAAGCGGGGTACGCCGGGGGGGCTTCGTTTAAGTAGGTTTGCATGGATGCTCTTACGTCAGCAATCATTGTATTCAACCTCCGTTTTCTTCCTTAAGGGGCAGCTCGCCATAAATACCCACATACCCCGCGCCCGCGACGACCTTCTGGCCTTCGGCGGTCAGCAGCCAGTCTGTTAGCGCTTTTCCCTTCGTGTTTCCTTTGTTGTAATAACTGTATGTATAAACTAGCAGCGGATAACTGTTGTCCGCCAGCGTTTCGTTTGACGGGGCTATGCCGTCTACCGATACAGTCTTTAAATGCTTTTCGTCCGACATATCCTGTTCCATAGACCAGCTGTAAATATTATAACCTATTGCGGCGGAGCCCCCGTCCTCAATATAATCAAGCATGGTACCCATCGCGTATGCGTAGATAACGCCGCTGCCGTCCATGAGCGGAACATTGCCCATAAACTCGTCCATTGCGGTTTGACTGCCCGAGTCCATATTGCGCTGAACTGTGACAATCGGCTCGTCATTCCCGCCAACCTCGCTCCAATTCGTTATCTTGCCCGAATAGATATCCTTTATTTGCCGCTGTGTTAATGAATTAACCGGGTTGCTTTGATGGACAATAAACACAAAGCCCTCTTTCGCTATCGGGGTAATCACCAAATCCGCGCCGCGCCGCCTAACATCCTCCAAAGTTTCGTCGTAATACCGTACCGAAAGCAGGACGTCGGCGGGGTTTTCGCTGCCGGGGACGAGACGTTCCAGCGCGGCGTAGGTCTGGCTGTGTATCGGGTTGGAATCCTCGCCGGTCAAATAGCCGCGAATAGCGGCGTGCATGGATTCTGTCGACGAGCTTCCGTCAATTACGGGGTATTCCGGCAAAGTCATAGGCGTTTTGTCCCCGAGGCCGTCGTGGTCTATATCCGCTTCCCAAATAAGCGAATCGGCTGTTTTATGCTCAACGCATCCAAAGAAAGAAACTGCTAAAACGAAAATAAATAAAAACATAAAGGGTTTTTCAAACATTGGCATCATGCCCCTTATCAAAGATCAGAATCATATAGTAAACCCCTTTAATATGCAAACAAAAAG
>JAISVU010000247.1 GCA_031271375.1 Clostridiales bacterium
TCCAGGTCATAAGGCAAGAGGTTGCCGTCCTTGTCAAGCAGTGCGACATCCACCGTCCTCGGTATCTTCACTTCAGGCGAGGCCGCCGATATCGGCGCGGGGTATACATAGCTCACATATATCTTCGAACCCAATCCAAAGTCCAGGCGGTAGAACTGGGTAAATGCCTTCACCGCTATCGCGGCGGCTTCGTCCATTGTGATTTCACTGGGGTCGCTCACGTAGGATTCCTGATAGGCGCGGTTTATTGCGACTAGCCGCTTGGCGGTCTCGTCCATGTTCGCCTGTCTCTCTTGCTCCATTTGAACCATCCAGTCCGGATTCTGATCGGTTACGGTATAATCCGGCGCGAAGTACTCATTGCCATCGCCCAGAATGTCCAGCTTCTCCATTGCCAGCGCGGTGACGCATCCGCCAAAAACCAGCGCGGCCGACAGCGCGGCGGACAGTATCGCGGCGGGCAGCCGCGTCCTCTTGAATTTAATCATATATCCCAATCTCCTTTTTAGGTTTTCTCCTGCGGATATCCCCGCCCTTAGGGGCGAACTGTGTTCGCCCGCATGTTTCCCCGCGCGACGCTTATACGCGCCGTCCTCCGCTGCGGACAGGATTATCTCGCAGTACGACATCCTCTCGGCCCGGTTCATATGGCGGGCCAGGGCTTCGTCGCAGGCCGTTTCGCAAAAATCAGACACAGTCCGGTTGATCAAATACGCGAGGGGGTTGAACCAGTGCATTGAGTTTGCAATAAGCAGCGCGAACTTTACCGCCATGTCGCCGCGTTTAAAATGCAGGCGTTCATGTGCCAGCACGACGGCTAATTCCTCTGCGTTATAATCCTTATAGGGCAGTATTATTAAGGGCTTTATCACCCCAAGAAGCATAGGGGCGCCTGTCCCCGAGCTCAGGTATACCGGCGGCGCGGCTCCGCAGCCCGTCATCGGGACGGCCCCGGCCAGCAGAAACCTCCGCAGGCGTATGTAGGCCGCGGCCTTTACCGCAAGGAACGCCGCGCATCCAACAAGCCACACCGCGAACAGATATGTTCCGAACAGGTTCAGGTTGTCGGACAGCGCGCCTATTATATCCATCCCGCCTGCGGCGAGGTTCAAATCTAAGAGCGGCGGATCGAGGACTGCGGCCCCGGCTCCTTGCGCCGCCCGCGTTACGGCGGTTCCGGCGGCGTTTATCGCTTCGGCCGGTTTTTGAAGATTCCGCATAAAGTCTATTAAGGATGCAAGGAGCCGGGCCGAGGGGTCCGCCGCCTTCGCCGCTCCGAACAGGAACAGGACGGGCAGTATCCCGGTGCGGTAATGCCATGTCTGCGAGAACATACGCCCCGTCAAGGGCCTCAGCGCGCCCAGCGCAAGCCATGTCAGGCTCCCCAGAAACGATGCGGTGAACAGCTCTTTTATGAACCATGTCATGCCCCGCCACCGTCCTTATGTGTATTAAACCAGTCGCGTATAGCGGCGAGCTCCGCCCCGCCGATCCCCGAGCCGTCGCCCAGAGCCGCGATGAAGCTCCTGACGCTGCCGCCGTGCATCGATTTCAGGAAGGCTCGGGTCTCCCGCTCCTTGTAATCGGCTTCGTTGAGGGCGGCCTCGTAGATATTGGGCTTCCCGGTCTTTATTACGCGGAGGAAGCCTTTGTCAATCAGGCGTTCCATTATCGTTGACAGCGTGGATGTCTTCCAGTCGCGCTCCTTTGAAAAATGCTCCAGCACGCGCTGCACGGTCACAGGGCTGATCATTTCCCATATTACCCGCATAACATCCAGCTCCGCCTCCGAGAGACGCCGTAAATCATTGTTTTCCCGCGGCATAAGATCACCTCAATAATATCGACGACATGTCGTAATTATTATATTACGACGTCTTGTCGGAATTGTCAAGCGTTTTTTGGAAAATATTTATTAAAAATTTCGGAGCCGAATCTTTCGGCGTAAGAATCTCTATATTTCCATACAGAAACCAGAGACAAGAGCCCAGATACCGGATAAAAACATCAAAATGCGATAATATGCGCTTAATCTGGGCTCTGGGCTCTTCTTTCTCTTCTTTTATCTGCTCTTTACGATCCTTCGCTATCAAACTCTCATCAATTTTATACTGTCTTGAACGCTCAGGATGACATATGCCGATTTTCAGCATAGGAAAGCGTTCCCTTTATTAATCCGCCCTGCCCGCGCCATAATCAGCTCCGCCGCGATGCTTACCGCTATCTCCGCCGGAGTGTCGGCCCCTATGTCCAGGCCGATGGGGGTACGGACACTGTCGATTTCGGCTTGGGAGAAGCCCAGCTCACGGAGCTTTTGGCTGACGAAGGCGATCTTCTTCCTGCTGCCGATGACGCCGATATAGCGCGGCCTGAGCCTTAACGCCTGGGCCTGAACCGCGAAATCGAAGGCATGTCCCCTGGTCATTATAACCACATAGTCGTTTTCCGTTATCATAACGCTTCCGGATATGTTTTCGAAGTCCCCGACATAGAGCGCGTCGGCGTCGGGTAAGGCTTCTTTGGACGCGAACGCGGGAAGGCTGTCGAACACGGCGCAGCTGAAGCCCAGGCGCGCGAGGAGCGGCACCAGCTCGCGTGAGATATGCCCGCCTCCAAAGACATACACCCTTCCGGCCCGGGTAAGAGGTTCCGAGTAATAGGTTTTGCCGTTTGTTTCTAATGTAGACGGGCGGGCAGGGAGGTGGCCATTAGGCGCCCCTGCGGCGTCGTCCTCGGTGTATATTTCCATGCCCCAGCCGCTTCCGTCCGTAATGTCGGTTACAATCCAGCTGTCGGTATTCCGCGAAAACAGCTCCACGCCGCGTTTAAACAGCGCACGGGCTTTGGCGTCGCCCGACGGGATGTATTGGATATGCACGGTTACGTCCCCGCCGCAGACCATGCCGAGGCCTTCCTTGTCCCCGGGGGAGAGGGCGAATGATGTGATTTGCGATTGCTTGTCGATAAGCGCCTGAGCCGCCATTTGCTGAACCCTATACTCCACCGCGCCGCCGCCGATCGTCCCGGAAACGCTCCCGCCTGCTGTCACCACCATACGCGCACCCGCCCCGCGCGGCACGGAGCCGGAGCTGGCTATTATCGTCGCGAGAATAACGTCCTGGCCCCGGTCAAGCCAAGCCGCGGCATCGGTCATTAATCTTTTCATAAATCCCACTCCCTTAATTTATTTCTAAAAGCATATCGCACAGAGGCACAGAGGCGCGGAGAAAGATCTTTTATTTATTTTCCAAACCCGCAGTTCGGAAACGCGCATTCCCCGCAGTTAAGGCACAGCCCACCCGCTCCCATCCCGGATATGTTTTCCGCGCTTATCTTAACGCCCGCTAGTATCCTGGGCAGAACTAAATCGAATATCGTGCGCTTTGAGTACATCACGCAGCCAGGCAGCCCCAGAATCGGCACATCGCCCTGCGGCGCGGCGTAATAAGCCAGCATAAACATCGAGCCGGGCAGCACCGGCGCGCCGTAAGAAACGACGCGCGCCCCGGTGTTCTTTATCGCGAGGGGCGTCCGGTCGTCGGGATCAACGCTCATCCCGCCGGTGCAGATAACAATATCCATCCCCGCGCCTATCATCTCCATGCAAGCGGCGGTTATCCGCGCTGGGTCGTCCCCCGGCAGGCTCCTCATCAATACGCCGGTTCCGTATTCGGCCAGCTTTTCTTCTATGACAGGCGTGAAGGCGTCCGCGATCCTGCCGTTTAAAACCTCGCTCCCGGTAGTCACGACGCCTGCTTTTTTAACTTTATAAGGCAAAACGCCCATCAGAGGGACGCCGCCGCCTATCTCCCGCGCCGCGTTGAGCCGCTCCCCGCGGATAACGAGCGGCACGACGCGCATCCCGGCCAGGGCGTCCCCGGCCTTTACCGGGAAATTATCATGCCTCGCTGCGATTGCGATCTGCCCCAAGCTGTTTATGCGGTTCAGCTTATCCTTGTCCAGCGTAAACAAGCCGTCTGTTTCGGCGGTCAAATCTATCTTGCCCTCTTTAACCTCAGAACGGCTTATATGCGCCCCCCGGCAGATGCCGCAGAGGATTTCGGCGGCGTCGTTTTCGTGAAGCTGGCCCGGCGCAAGCTCCCAAATGTAGACATGCTCCTTGCCCATGTCCAGCAGTGCGGGGATATCCGCTTCCGTTATAATATGCCCCTTCCTGAACGCGGGGCCTTTGGTCTCGCCGCGAACGATGCGCGTTATATCATGGCAGAGGACTTGCCCCGCCGCGTCTATGGTCTTAATCAGCTTCATTAAATTCTCCTTGAATTAGCTTTAATAAGCGCGAATAATCACCGGGCGTGTCCATGTCATACAGCACGCCGCTGTCGCCGGTTTCCAAATATTCCGCGCGCAGGCCCGCTATCGCGCCGCGCAGCCCGCCGTTCCCCGTATAGCTCATTACATGGCTTATCGCGCCGTTGCCCAGCATAATCGGGTGGCCGGGTTTGCCTTGATATGCCGGAATCGCGACCGGGGAAGCCGTTTGAAGCAGGCTGCGCACCGTATCCGCCGTGAACAGCGGCGTGTCGGCGGGAGTTATAAAAACCCTGTCGCAGCGGCCTTTCAGATACTCCAGCCCGATCTTTACGGAATCGAACATCGCGCCGTCCGCGTAGCCCGCGTTATAAAGGGCTGCGGATCGCAGGCGGCTGATTATCACGTTCAGCATACCGGCGTTATGGCCTGTGACTACGGCGATCTCGCCGACGCCGGCGTCCCGGAAGGCATTTATAACACGCTCAATAGCCGGAACGCCGTTGATATCCAGCAAGGGCTTGAACGCGCCCATCCGCGATGACAGGCCCGCCGCCGGGATAACCGCCCCAAGCGTCATATGATCACGTCCTTAATATAGGCTAATTATATAGCAAGAACGAAAATAAATCAAAATATAAAATTATTTGCAATACGGGATTTTTATGTTATACTATGGAGCGGCAAACCGCCAATACAATCATAAGGAGCGGCAAATAAAATGAAGCATGTCAAGACGTTAAGCGTAAAACCCATCAACCAAAACCTCGATCACGCGGGCTGCGGCGAATGCCAGGCCTCGTGCCAGTCGGCTTGCAAAACCTCGTGCACGGTGGGGAATCAGGGCTGCGAAAGGGTTTCAAATCATAAGGCTTCAAAGGCGGACTAATCTGTGATCCATAAATTCCCGAGCCTGTTTTCAGACGGCTTTATTGTGCTGGACGTAAACAGCGGCTCGGTTCATATGGTCGACCGCGTCGCGGGCGGCATATTGGACGCCTGGGACGGCTCCGATGGTTTCGATGTCTCGCTGTCCGGGTTGCCTTACGCGCCGGACGCGTTAAGCGAGGCCTTCGCCGAGCTGAAAGAGCTGCGGGACGGCGGCCTTCTCTTCTCCCCGGAGCCCGGGGCGGGGCAGGAGACTGTTAATAAGCCTGTTACAAAGCCCGTAATAAAAGCCCTCTGCCTGCTGGTAGCCCAGGGCTGCAATCTTAACTGCGCCTACTGCTTCGCGGAAGGGGATTACGGCGAGAGCGCGATGATGTCCCCGGAGACATGCAGGAAGGCCGTCGATTTCCTCGTGGAGAGCTCGGAGGGCCGCCGTAGCCTGGAGATAGACTTCTTCGGCGGCGAGCCGCTGCTCAATATGCCTGCGGTCAAAGCCACGGTGGAGTACGCGAGGAGCCTGGAAGCCTCACATAACAAACGCTTCCGCTTCACGCTGACGACGAACGGCCTGCTGCTGGACGACGAAATCACCGCGTATTTAAACGACAACATGCAGAACGTCGTCCTGAGCCTGGACGGGCGCAGAGCAGTCAACGACAGGGCAAGGGGCGAAGGGGCGTATGATATGATCGCCCCCAATATCATAAAGTTCGCGAAAGCCAGGGCCGCGCATCCGGTAAACAACACGATGTATGTGAGAGGGACGTTTACAAGGTGGAACCCGGACTTTTCCGAAGACGCGCTGCACCTGGCGGGGCTTGGGTTCAAGGATGTGTCGGTGGAGCCGGTCGTTGCCCCCGAAGGCGCGGATTACGCCCTGCGGGAAAGCGACCTGCCTCTTATCGTTAAAGAGTATGAACGCCTTGCCCAGGCGGTTTTCGACAGGCGGGGCACGGCGGAGGCATTCAATTTCTTTCACTTTATGATAGACCTGGAAACGGGGCCCTGCTATTACAAGCGTATCTCGGGCTGCGGCGCGGGGACGCAGTACGCGGCGGTTACGGCGGACGGGCGGCTGTACCCATGCCACCAGTTCGCGAGTTTCTCCGATAAAGACAAGTTCCTGATGGGCGACGTATGGAAGGGCATAACCAATTATTCCGTAATGGACAAGCTGGCCGATACAACGCTGGAATCAAAACCGGACTGCAAGGAATGTTTCGCCAAATACCACTGCGGCGGCGGGTGCGCCGCCAACGCCTACGCCTTCTCGGGCGACGTGCTTGGCGCCTACAAGCTGGGCTGCGATATGGAGCGGAAGCGGGTGGAGCTGGCTATTATGCTGAAAACTAAGGAGGAAGCAAGTTGAACAAACGAAACAGCACAATCATGTTATGCGTGATAACGCTTTTGGCCGCCGGGTTTATCCTGGTTTCGCTGCTGGGCGTTGGGAGCGGCAAGACCCTCAGCGCCGGGAACATCCGGCAGGGGCTTGACCTCAGGGGCGGCGTGAGCATCGTGTACGAAGCCGACGCGGACAACCCCACCAACGACCAGATGGACGCCGCCGTGTCGCTTATGCGCGGCCGCCTGGATCTTTTGGGCTATACCGAGGCCCCGGTGTCCCGCGAGGGAGCGAAACGCATAGCAGTGGACATCCCCGGCGTGGAGGACGCGGAGGAAGCCGTTGACATCATCGGCAGGACGGCCCTTGTGCGGTTCCTGGGCCCCGCCGAGGGCGGCGGCCACGGCGAGGAGCTGTTCGACGGCTCCCATATAGACAACGCGTACCACGGCGTTGTCCCGGATACTGCCGGAGTGCCGCAGAGCGTGGTTATGCTGGAGTTTGACGATTACGCCACCGAATTGTTCGCGGACGCGACGTCGCGGTTCATGGGCCAGCCCATCTATATCATGCTGGACGACGAGGAACTGTCCGCGCCGACCGTTCAAACGGTCATATACGAAGGCGAATGTTATATCGAGGGCGGCTTTACCTCGGAAACGGCGACCCAGCTCGCCGCGCTTATCCGCGCCGGTTCGCTGCCGTTCGGCCTTAACGAACTGAGCGTTATCAACGTCGGCGCGCAGCTGGGCGAGAACGCGCTCAACACAAGCCTTATCGCCGGGGCCATCGGCCTGGCCTGCGTGCTGATATTCATGTTTGTCATCTACCGCTGGGCCGGGCTTGCCGCCGACCTCGCGCTTATCGTATATATGGGCTTAATGCTGCTGATACTCAGCGCCTTTAGGCTGACGCTGACCTTGCCCGGCATCGCGGGTATCGTGCTGTCGATAGGCATGGCGGTCGACGCGAACGTAATCATATTCGAAAGGCTGAAGGAAGAGCTGTCCAGCGGCCGCCGCTCGTTCCGCTCGTCGCTGGACATGTCGTTCAAGCGGGCTTTCTCGGCCATCCTGGACGGCAACGTGACGACGATGGTTTCCGCCGTAATCCTGTACATCCTGGGCTCCGGCCCGGTAAAGGGCTTTGCGGTGACGCTGGGCATAGGCATAATCCTGTCGATGTTCACATGCCTTGTCGTGACGCGCCTGATACTCAAGTCCTTCGTGGGCGTCGGGATAAACAAAGCCGGGCAGTATAACGTAAAGCAGGGCGAAGCCTTAAAGGAGAGGGAGCTGCATATCGCGGAGAAGCGCCGCCTGCACTTTATGATCCCGTCGGGGCTTATCGCGCTGGGCCTGATATTTATGCTGATATTCGGGGTTACCGGGAACGGGATGTTCAACTATGACGTGGAATTCGCAGGCGGAACGCGGATGCGCGTGGACTTGCAGACAAACGATTTTAACAACGCCGACGTCGAGAGGATATTCGCGGACGTTACGGGCCAGACGCCGCGCGTGCAGCGCGTTACCGGCACTAACGAAGTGATGGTGAGCATGAGGAGGGTGGAGCCCGAGACCAGGCAGGCCATAGAGGACGCGCTGATAGCGCAGTACCCCGGTATCAACCGGCAGGGGATGGAAGTGGTTGACGTTAGCGCCACGGTGTCGGGAGAGATGCAGCGCACCGCGCTTATCGCAGTCGCGGCGGCCCTTGCGGCGATGTTCATATATGTGGCCTTCCGGTTCCGCGACGCGCGTATCGGCGGCAGCACGATCATCGGATTATTGGTAAATGTCCTTGTGCTGTTCGCGGTGTACGCCGCCGCGCGCGTGCCGCTTAACGAGACGTTCATCATAGTGATACTGACTATTCTGGGCTATTCGGTCAACTCAACGATCGTAATGTTCGACCGCCTTAGGGAGAACCGCAAGCTGCAAACCCGGATGGACAATAATGAGCTGATCGACGCCAGCGCAAGCCAGAGCCTTAAACGCGCGCTCTACACCTCGCTGACGACGCTGTTCCCGATCGTCTGTATGCTGATACTCGGCGTGTCCTCGATAAGGGATTTCGCGCTGCCGATAATGCTGGGCGTGGTGTTCGGCACGTATTCGTCGCTGTGGTTCGCCGGTTCGGTATGGCACGTCTGGGTATCACGCAAGGCGAAGGCGTGACGCGCTGGGTTGAACTGATCACGGACGCCGATTTGGACTTGATGTCGGCGACGCTGGGCGTTTCAACGATAACCGCGAAGGTGCTGACGAACCGGGGCATACGCTCCCGCAACGCCGCGATACGCTTCCTGCGGCACGACAGACAGTTTATGTACGACGCGGCTTTGCTCTGTGACATGGGCAAAGCCGTTAATATTGCGCGAAAAGCCGTCGCCGACAGAAGGAAGATAACCGTCTACGGCGACTACGACGTTGACGGGGTGACGTCCAGCGTTATCCTGCTCAAGACCCTGCGCCGCCTGGGGGCCGCTTCGGCGGATTATTACATCCCGGCAAGGGAAGCGGAGGGCTACGGGCTTAACAAGGACGCGGTTAAGCGCCTTGCCGAAACCGGGACAGGGCTGCTGATAGCCTGCGACAACGGGATTTCGGCGGTTGAGGAACTGGCCCTCGCGAACGAGTTGGGCATGGAAACAATCGTCGTCGACCACCATGAGCCCGCCTTCGCCGATGGGCCTACTCAACGGGCCGACATACTGCCGCCTGCCGGGGCCGTAATCGACCACAAACGGGCGGACTGCTCCTACCCGTTTAAAGCCCTGTGCGCCGCCGGGCTATGCTACAAGCTGGCGGTGGAGCTGTCAAAGGCCTGCGGCTCCCCGCTGCCCCAGGAGCTGGACGACGAGCTGCTGTCCCTGGCGGCCCTGGCGACGGTCTGCGATATCGTGCCGCTTTTGGACGAGAACCGCGTAATCGTCACCAACGGCCTGGATATCCTGAGCCGGGGCTCCTCCAACCTGGGGCTGCGGACGCTTTTAGTGGCGCGGAACTTGGCGGGCCGCCCGCTTACCGTCCACGACGCCGGGTTCATTATTGGGCCGTGCATTAACGCGGCGGGGCGGCTCGGCTCGGCGGCGACGGCGGCGGACTTATTGCTTGCCGAAGACGCGAAAGAAGCGATGTTACTGGCCCAGAGGCTTATTAACCTTAACGAGCGGCGCAAGGCGATGACCGAGGCGGCGGCGGAACGGATAATGGAGACGGTGTCCGGCGCGGGCTTCCGTGGCAAGAGCATATATCTGGTTCACGACCCGCAGACGCCGGAAGGTATCGCAGGCATCGCCGCAGGCCGGGTAAAGGACGCGCTTAACCATCCGGCAATCGTGTTCACGAACGCGGCGGAGCCCGGGGTAATAAAGGGCTCGGCCCGTTCGGTAACAGGGTATAATGTCTTCGAGGGGCTTTTCGCCTGCCGCGATATCCTGGAACGCTTAGGCGGCCACGCAATGGCCGCCGGGTGTTCGCTCAGGCTGGAGCATTTGGAGGAGCTGGACAGGAGGCTTAACGCCTCATGCGGCCTGACGGAAGCGGATTTTGACAAAACCCTGTACATAGACGGCTGGCTAAGGCCGGAGAACGTGACCTTCGCGCTGGCCAACGAGTTAAGCAGCCTGGGGCCTTTCGGCAAGGACTGCCACGAACCGCTGTTCGCCGCGCAGTCTGTCCGCTGCGAATCCGCCGCGCAAATCGGGGCGGACGGGAAGACGCTGCGCTTCACGTTTAGCGCGGGTTATTATAAAATCAAAGGCATCGCCTTCGGCATCTATGACGACGTTAAGGACATATTGAAAAAAGGCCCGATGATTATGGACATCGCCTATAATATCGGGATAAACGACTATAACGGAGAGCGGTCGCTGCAACTGATCGTGAGGGATTTGAAGGTACTGGAACCTGGAGCCTAGAGCCTGAAACCTGGATGGTTACTTATAAAAAAGGCTGCGGCCGCTCTTCGTAGGGGCGAACCCCGCTAGAGAACAGAGAACAGAGCCCAAAGTAGGGGCGGCGTTATGCCGCCCGTAATTTGCGGCGTCAGGCCGCCCGCCGTCGGGTCTTCGTAGGGGCGAACTGCGTTCGCCCGTCTTCTCGATTCATTGTTTATTTACGCCTAAAGATCGTGGCCCCGGCCCCATCCCGTGGTCGTTGTAATGTCATGCGGGCGACCTAAGGTCGCCCCTACAAAAATCGGCCGCCGCCCTTTTTACAAGTAACTATCCAGGTTCCAGGCTCCAGGCTCCAGTCATCCCCCCGCTTTCTCTTCGAGCTGTTTCTTGGCTATTTCGGACATTTGATCCAGCAGCGGGGAGCCGATATAGCCGCCCAGCGCGGTAAGGCCCGCCGTCAGCATCTGGGACACGCCGAAGTTCTTGCAGAGGATATAAACGATAATCCCTACGAACATGGATATCAGCGAACCTATTATATAATATGAGAATGACGCCTTCTTCTTGGGGTTCTGTTCGTGGTCCAGAATCCGCCGCACCAGGCCCCCGAAGGAAGCCAGCACGATATTAATTAAGACTTCGATGAAGTTAATCGGCATGGTCGTCCATCTCCCCTTTGGCGGCGGATTTGTTTGCGGCGGCCGCCTCGCTTAAAGCCTTCGCATCTTCCTCGTCCTCGGTAATTGCTAGTATCTTCAGCCAAATGGCGTATTCCATCGTAAAGAGCAGCATAAGGGCGATAACGCATATCGGGATGATTACGCCGTTAGTCTGCAGCTTCAGCGCTATCTGCGATTTCTCCACCCCCATAAACATACAGTAGTCATTCGGCCCCGCGTAGAACCAGTGGTAATAAAACTGAACGTCCTCGCCCTCATACTTCAATGTAATCTCGCCGCTGCTCTTTTTCGCGAAGGCGCCGTCCGTAATGCTTTTATTGGCTTCGTCCGCCAGTATGGCGGTCACATGCCGCTCGTTTTCATCGTTGCTGTGGTACAGCTGTCCCTTTTCGTTGATCAGGAATGTGATGATGGCGTCCTTATCGCCCATCGTGTCGCTGTAGACGTTGATTAAGCTGGTGAAGAGGCGCGTGTGTATGTCGCTGGTATACCCCAAGGCCGACAGCTCGTTCAATTCCCTGGAAAACCGGTTCACCGACTCGACATTCGTGTTATATACAAATGTATAAGTGGTGTCCCTAAAATACTGCACCGTATAATTAAGAAAAAACAACGTGGCGATCAAAACAGCCACAGGTATCAGAATCAGGCATTTCTTTAGGATGTTTTTGCTCATGTTGATCCGGCCTCCGTAACGGTTCAAAGATAAAGATACAAGTACCTGGCCTATTATATGAACTAATGAGGGGAATGGTGTGTCCATCAGAGGCTTAATCAAAAATCAAACCGCCTAGAATGTTGATTCTAAGCGGTTTTTTGTTACTCGGCGCAAGCGGCAGCGTATCGTTCAACGCCGCGACGGACGCGGATGGCAACCCGTTGGTTGACCTATACGCTCCAATTCGCCAGCAACAGCGGATTCACAGCCAATGCGCAGCCGTTCACGGCCCTGGCCTCACCGACCAGCTTCAGCGGCGTCGCGCTTAATGTAAACCGTTATGTCCGCGTCGTAGCGAGCGACGGCAAGGCCACAACGCCCAGCGGCGCGGCACAAGTAAAGATGGGCAATGTCCTTGAGTTCAAGAGCAATCCTATAAACCGCTCCACAATGCCCGTATCCTGCCGGGTTATGACGGATTGGACAGTCGTGGACGGCGCGTCGTAAACGCTCTACCTGTGCAACAACGCGAACGACGCCTCGCCGACCTGGGAGAACTGCACAAGCGCATTCAACGCGGGGACGGCGCATACGTTCACAAACTAAAGCTAGACCAATAGCAGCTGCGCCATGGGCCGGTGCGTGGTAATTAACGCAGGGACTGCCACAGGCACAATCGAAGTCAGGGCTTTCGGTTTTGACATCACCGTCGCGTAACGCGGCTTACGCTTCCATAGGGCGCGGCTTTTGGCGCGCCGAGACTTGAAGAGAACGCCAGCTTAGGCGCATGCGGGAAGCCGCGCCCTAGTGCAAGCGAAGCGCCGCGCCTTACGAATATCATTTAACGCCATAGGAGGAATAGAACAATCATCGGCGGCGGTATCGGCGCTTTTGTATCAGTAATCGGCCAAATTGTAATGTGAAATCTCAACCGCAGAACCAAAAAACAGGACGACGAAACCGAGCATGAGAAGCACATACGAAAGGTCCTGTGCGCCATACATCATAAGGGTATGCTCCGCGTAAGGTATTTCCCGGATGGTTATGACGGTCATTTTGAAGGGCAGGACATTGTAAACATAAAGTATGGCCCGATGTGCCTCCGCTATCTTGGCAAATGAAAAATATATAAAAAGGACTGATGAAAAGCCCCCATGCCGCAAGACAGCGGAGGGGGCCTTTTTTCAGTTTTCGCAAATAATAGTACCATAGCAGTACCACGACCGATTTTTTAGACTTACGAACCCTTGTATTTACAGGCTTTCGCGGCTTTTGTGGCATCACTCAAATTCAATCGTCCCCGGCGGCTTCGACGTGATATCGTATACGACGCGGCCCGCTCCGGGCACATCGCTCAGTATGCGGGCCGCCGCGCGGGCGAGGAGACCGTGGGGGAGCTGCGTATACTCAGCGGTCATGTAATCGCGGGTGTCCACCGCGCGCAGGGCTATCACCGCGCCATAGGTGCGCGCGCCTTCTTTCACGCCCACGGCGTTTATGCCGGTGTGGACGGCGAAATACTGCCCCGGTCGGTCTTCCGGCTTCTTTATCGCGGTTTCTATCTCCTCGCGGAAGATGGCGTCGGCGCGGCGCAGCATGAACAGCTTCTCCTTCGTGACCGCGCCTATCACACGGACGCTGAGGCCGGGGCCGGGGAAGGGCTGGCGCTCGACGAACGCCTTTGACAGCTTCAGCTTGCGGCCCAGTTCCCGCACCTCGTCTTTAAACAGGCCGGACAGCGGCTCCACAAGTTCCTTAAACCCCAGCGCCGCGGGCAGGCCTCCAACGTTGTGGTGGCTCTTAACGGTCGTTCCGTTCCAGTTGGATTCAACGATGTCGGGATAGATCGTGCCCTGCGCCAGATATTTTATGTTCCCCAGCTTCTTCGCCTCTTCTTTGAATACCTCAATGAACTCGGCGCCGATGATACGCCGCTTCGCCTCGGGATCCTCTATGCCTTTTATCTTGGCTAGGAACCGGTCTTGGGCATCCACACGAATGAAGTCCAGCTTCATCCCCGAGAAGGCGGCTTCCACCTGATCGCCTTCGTTCTCGCGTATGAAGCCGTGATCCACAAAGATGCAGTGAACGCGGCCTGGGATGGCCTTCGACAGCAGCGCCGCGCATACGGAGGAATCCACCCCGCCGCTGAGGGCAAGGAGCACGTCCTCGCCGTCCGTCCGCGTCTTTATCGCCTCCAGCTGCCATTTAATATAGTTGTCGATATTATATTCGCATTTCGATTTACATTCGTATTTTACAAAGCTCGCGATATCGTCCATCGGGCCGCCGTTTACGGTCATAACCATGACGCCCGTCTCGAAGGCGAGCCACCGGGGAACGCTGCCCGGCTTGCCGTCCGAAACGGAGACGATACCGATGGGGTTCATCGCTTTTATTGCTTTTTTCGTCATGTTGCCTGGGCGTATCTCGGAATAGCAGCCGGCCTTGCGTATCATCCGAGCCGCGAGCTCTTTGCCGCGCCCGCCGTAATCCAGCACCAAGATCATTTCATTAAATCCGGTCATCCTTTGCCTCCTGATTTATCTGACTATTATCTGTTCTCTTCTGGCCCCCACCGAGATATACCCTATATGACAGCCTACGGCTTCCTCGATAAACTCCACATATTTGCGCGCCGCGGCGGGCAAGTCCTCAAAGCTCCGCGCTTCCGACACATCGTCCGCGAATCCTTCATGGAGCTCGACTACCGGTTTTGCCCGCAGGAGCTTGTCCATCGCCGGGAACGATCCGGTTCGCACGCCGTCAATCTCATAAGCGGCGCAGACAGGTATCCGCTCCATACCGCTTAAAATGTCCAATTTGGTCAATGCCAGCGTGTCCGCGCCCTGGAGCCGCACCCCGTATGCCGAGGCGGGAACGTCGAAGCCCCCTACCCTTCGGGGCCTGCCGGTAGCCGCACCGTATTCTTCCGCAGTCTCACGCAGATTGTCGGCTTCTTTCCCAAACATTTCGGCCACGAAAGGCCCTTCGCCTACGCAGGAGGAAAAGGCTTTTATCACGCCGATAACAGTATCGGGCCGCCTTCCCGGGATGCCTGCGCCGATTGGGGCGTAGGCCGCCAGCGTCGTTGACGACGATGTATATGGATAAATCCCATAGTCTATGTCCCTCAGGGCTCCCAGCTGCGCCTCAAAGAGGATATTCTTCCCTGCGTTTGCTGCGGCCTCCAGATACTCACCTGTGTCGCAGACGAATGGCAGGAGGGATGAGCCGTAACGTCTGAGCCAAGCGTAGGCTTCCTCCTCGCGGATTTTATGCCCGTAACCCCGTTCAAGCAAGAGGTTTTTCCACTCGACATACTCGCAAACCTTATCCCTTAACGCCGCGAAATCAAAAATATCCTCAACGCGCAGGGCTTTCCTAATGTATTTATCCGCGTAGACGGGGCCGATACCCCTGCGCGTGGAACCTTGCTTTTTTACGCCAAGCCGGTCCTCTTCCAGGCCGTCCTGATCCCGGTGGAATGGCATACAGATTACAGCCTTGCCGCTGAGTTTTAAATTATCCGGCGTCACCGGCACGCCGCGGGAACGGAGGCCCTCTATTTCGTTATATAAATGCTCTAGGTCAATGACCATGCCGGGGCCGAGGACATTCGCCGTGTTTTCGTTAAAAACGCCGGAGGGCAGCAGATTAAGCACGAACTTCCCTCTGCCGTTTATAACCGTGTGCCCTGCGTTATTACCGCCCTGGTAACGCGACACCACATCATAACCCGCGCCGAGATAGTCTACCATACGGCCCTTGCCTTCGTCGCCCCAGTTTATGCCTGCTACTACTGTAAGCATTAAATCATCCCTGCTATCATTTGTTTTCATATTTGCGTTAATTGTAACATAGGTTTGGCGATTTTGCAATTTGGGACTGAAAATTATCCACGGAAATCAATTTCTAAGAAATTCCAGAAGCAAGGATTGGGAGGATATTCTGAGTGTTCAGCAGACAGTCAAACATGATTTTAGATAATGGGCGCTTGAGACTTTTCTTTTCTTTG
>JAISVU010000282.1 GCA_031271375.1 Clostridiales bacterium
GGCTTTGTGAACTCCCTCACCAGGCCGTATAACCCCTGCACCACCCCGCCGGTACAGATTATATCCGATTCCCTGAAGGTATAATTATGCCGGCGTTTGAACCAGCCCGCCACGGCGGCCCTGTATTCGCCGTCGTCCATCGTGTAGCCGTAGATGCCCATACCGGCGGCCTCCGTCAGCGCGTCGATTATCTCCGGCGCCGTGCGTATCTCCATGTCCGCTACCGAAAATGGCATCAGCCCCCGCCGCTTCATTTCGTCCGTGCGCATTGCCCACTTGGCCGAAGCGACGCCGCTGCGGTCGGTGATAATGTCGTAAATGCTCATTTACTCTCCCCCAGAAAAATGTCTTAATACCCGGACATAAAAAGAGCCTCATTAGATAGAATCAAGAAGGATCAAAGATTCATCAGAGGCACGCAGAAATTAAAGCTGTAATCTACCGGCCCAATTCCTGCGCGCTTGTTCAGCGAGTCTTTGATCCCCAGGTTCCCATGAGGTAATGTCCCTTTCACTGCGGTTTGATTAATTATAACATTTAATCCCCATAATGCAAAGACTTTTTTCATGCCTCGCGTTATTCCGCGCCATTCTTGCGCGATTCACCCGTTTTATGGCTTCGCGCGGAAGAACATTATATACCGCAGTATCACATAGACGACGGCGGCAATGGCGATCCATTCGGCGACGGCGGGAACGGCTGAGAAAAAGCCGATTCCGTTGGCCGCAAGCACGGCGTTCCCCTGTTTAAACGCTATCGCGCTGATGACATACGGGAACGTGAACGCCGCGTAAGCGGGGGAGAACTTCAACCGCAGCAGGAAGGCCATATTTACGGTAACGAAGATATAGCTTAATACGGAAAGGATTAAGAGAATATAAACCGGCCAAGCGGGCGTGTTCCCGAAGGCGGCTATATAAGCCACGGTTAAGAGGCTAGCCGGGGCCGCGACAATAGCCAGCGTCGGCCTCGCCGGTTCGGGCAGCTGTTTTATTTTTATAAGCCTGTTAAAAACTAACGGGATGAGGGCTAAATAAAGCGCCGCTCCGACAAAAAACAACGCCTGCCCCAGGGGCTTCGCATTGAAGGCAGGGCTTGTAACGCTGGCGGCGGTAATGCCGACGCCCGCAACGAACCAGCTGGGGAAGACATTTTGTAATTTAAAACCAATCACGAACCGAGCCGTGAACATAACCATTATTGCCACATGCAGGGCTGTCGCCGCGTACCAGATCACATCCGCCGCAACGCCTATTAATGGCTTCGCATAGCCGCACAGCAGCATCAGCGCCATTGTCGAGGTGGGGAGGATACTGAAGACCACAGGGTTTTTAAGGTCGTTTTTAACCCCTTTCCTGTCGAAGATGAGCTTGAGTAAGAAAGCGCACATTATAACCGCCGACAGGCCGCCGCATGTCCAGCGCAGTGCTTCGGCGCGTGGAAGCAGGAGGTTCCCCAGCGCCGCCAGCGCCAGCGCGACGCCGCTTACGGCCATAGGTATCTTGCGTGTGAAACTCATGCTTCCGCCTCCCCTATGACTTCCAGCCCCAGCTCCCTCGCAGCGATCTCCGCCGCCTTCGCCGCCATCTCGCCGGTGAAGGCTACGCACTGCGCCTTATGCTCCCCGCTTGCCATGTCCATGCCCTTCGTATGTACCGCGCAGCACAGCACACCCTTGTGATTGGCGCGGAAGCTCTCTTGAAGCTCGTTCGCCAGTTTGAGGCATTTAACGCTTACAGGGTCCTGGGGTGAGCTGGGGCTTGTCCTGCCGAACAGGTATCCCAGGCAGATTACCGCGCCGGACACGGCCCCGCACATGCACTTGGAACGCCCTACGCCGATCGGGAACCCAGACGCTGCAGCCACAAGGCCTTCCGGCATTTCGGGGGCCAGGTTAGCCCTTATCGACGACACAATGGCCTCGGAGCAGTAAAAACCGCCGCTCCTGAACAGCTCTTCCGCGTCCGCCTTCACCTTTTGAAGATTGACTGACTTTTGCATAAAAATCCTCCTTTTTAATATTGGCACACGCTGATTAAGGTAAGCTCGCTCTCAGTTTGCGTCGCCTTGAAGCATTGGCGACGCCGCTGTAAGCTAAACTGTTCGTGAGCTTTTGGTTTAACCAGCGTGTGCTTTAAGCATCAAAAAAGACGCTTATTCCCGCGTGGTTTGCGACAGCAAATAACCACGCGATTCCAAGCATCTTATAAGCCGCTTACTTATAAGGAGGAATCCGCCCGGCTATCCGCGTTTTCGCGCCGGAAGCGCACGGCTTCCGTTATTATTCAATCAAGTGCAGTAGAATCCTTCCATGAATGTCATTATCCGACACTCCCTTCCAAGTGCAGAGTATAGCATAAATAGTTTTAACGCGCAAGAGGCTTTATTTCTTAATGCGCCTGTGTTATACTCATACACAACTAAAGGGGGAATATCTGTGATATATAACTTACCGGAGAACTGGGAAATGCGGCGCGCCAGTGACGGCGATTGGACGGCGGTGACGGTTCCTGGCTCGGTTTATTCGGCGCTGCTTAACGCGGGGAAGATGGACGACCCATACTGGCGCGACAACGAAATGAAAGCGCTGGAGCTTATGGACGCAGACTACGAGTTCAGCTGCGCCTTTTCTCTGCCGCGTGAAGCTCTCGCCTCGGAAAAGCTGCTGATGCGCTTCGAAGGGCTGGACACGGTCTGCGCCGTTTATCTCAACGGCGAGCATATCGGCGGCGCCGACAATATGCACCGGATTTGGGAGTATAATATAAAAAAAGCGGCCAAGACAGATAATACCATGACGGTTCGTTTTTCCTCGCCGACAAAATACATTAAGGAAAAGCTGGCGGAGTGCTTTGTGGAAGGCAGCTCCGACGCTATGAAGGGGTTTCCCCATATACGCAAGGCCCACTGCATGTTCGGCTGGGACTGGGGCCCCCGGCTTCCCGACATCGGTATTTGGCGGAATGTAACGGTTGTGTCGGTCGATACGGCGCGTATAATCAGCGTCCGCGTTGCCCAGGCCCATTCGAAGGACAGGGCAGAGCTGACGCTGATACCCGAGATCGACGCCGCTCCGAATCAGAGCTGGACGGCCCGGGCTAAGGCGGTGTCGCCGGACGGACGCGAGTATGAAATGCAAGACGGCAAGATTATCATTGACGATCCTCAGTTATGGTGGCCTAGGGGTTACGGCGGTCAGCCGCTTTATAATGTTACCTATGAAATCCTGCAGGACGGGGCGTCACTGGATACGTGGACGCGCAGGATAGGCCTGCGGACGATGACCGTTTCGCAGGAGAAGGATCAGTGGGGCAGCGAGTTCTGCCACATCGTCAACAGCGTTAAGGTGTTCGCGATGGGCGCGGATTATATCCCGGAGGACAATATCCTCTCCCGGGTGACGCCCGGGCGTACCGCCGCGCTGCTAAACGACGCCGCGCTGGCCAACATGAACTGCATCCGCGTCTGGGGGGGCGGTTACTACCCCGACGACTTCTTTTACGACACATGCGACGAACTGGGGCTGATGGTCTGGCAGGATTTTATGTTCTCCTGCGCGATGTACGAGCTGACCGACGCCTTTTCCGAGAACATCAAAAGAGAGCTTGAGGACAATATAAAACGCTTGCGGCATCACGCCTCCATAGCCCTATGGTGCGGCAACAACGAGATGGAGCTTGCGGTTAAGGAAAAGTGGTATAAACGCACGCATAAGCAATTCTCCGATTACATCTGCATGTATGAGTTCATCATCCCCGAGATGTTAAAGAAGCACGATCCCGACGCTTTTTACTGGCCGGCTTCCCCGTCCTCGGGCGGCGGCTTCGACAAGCCCAACGACGACGACAGGGGCGATGTGCATTATTGGGACGTGTGGCATGGGAATAAACCCTTCTCGGCGTATAGGAACTTCCATTTCAGATATGTCTCGGAATTCGGTTTCCAGTCCTTCCCTTCGATGAAGACGATCAAGGCCTTTACCGAGCCGGAGGACCGCAATATCTTCTCATATGTGATGGAAAAGCACCAGCGCAATAACGCCGCCAACGGCAAAATAATGAATTACCTGGCCCAGACCTTCCTGTACCCAACGTCCTTCGAGACGCTGGTGTACGCATCGCAGCTGCTCCAGGCCGAGGCGATCAAGCACGGGGCGGAGCACTGGCGGCGCAACCGGGGCCGCTGCATGGGCGCGGTTTATTGGCAGCTTAATGATATCTGGCCTGTGGCTTCCTGGTCGTCAATCGATTATTTCGGCCGCTGGAAGGCCCTGCATTACTACGCCAAACGCTTCTTCGCCCCGGTGATGCTCTCGGCCTGCGAAGAAGGCGTTATAACCCAGGATACCAATACGAACGCCGAGCCGTATACGGTCAAGAAATCGGCGCGGTTATCGGTTGCCAACGAAACGCTCTTTACCTTCGAAGGCGTCGTCCGCTGGGCTCTTCGTAATGCGGACGCGGAAATAATACGGGAAGGCGAGACGGCGGTAAGCGTCCCCGCTTTAACCAGCTTGTGGCTGGACGAACTGGACTTTGCCGACGCGGGATTGTATGATAATTACATCAGCTTCGAGCTGTCGGATAATAAAGGCGGATATATCTCATCCGGCACGGCGCTGTTCTGTCTGCCTAAGCACTTTAGATTCATAAACCCCGCGCTTCGCGCCGAGGCGGGCGAAGGGTTTATCACCGTCCATGCCGCCGCCTACGCCCGCTCCGTTGAGATTGATTGCGGCGCGGACGTGCTGCTGGAGGACAACTATTTCGATATGAACGCCGGTTCAAGGACTGTGCGGGTGCTGCGGGGGAAGCCGGGGGATGTAATGCTGAGGAGCGTATATGATATTAGGTAGCGGTTAGTATATGGTTTTATGGAGGCCAAAGCTTTCATTCCGCGTATCTTCTATTTGCCCGCTATGAATTTCAAGAGGTACGAAGAACAAGCGTCCCAAACATCAGCAGTAAGTAAGCTAAACGGTCATGCTCATAAAAATCCAAGTCCAGGTAACCGCTGAAACAAAAGTGGCGCTAAACAACAGGGACGGGAAGTATTTTCCCAGAAACTTCACCGGGGAAATCTCCACCCTTCCCTTGACCGTGCTACGATCTTACTCGTAACTGGCATATTTTGGGTGGGATATTAAACTTGTAATTTGCACTTGGGGAATATGTAATAAATTATATTGAAATAGCGGTTTACATATGTTATTGTAGTCTCTGTTTTAATCTTGACGCAAAGGGGACTATGATGGATGTCCGGTTCGGACTACACGGGCGTATACAGATTTATTAAGGAATACTTGAAAAAGGATATCTACCCGTTTCATATGCCTGGGCATAAACGCAATCCGCGCTTTCTCCCGGCGGAGTTGATGGGGATGGAAATAACGGAGTTTCCCGGCGCGGATAATCTCCTTGCCCCGGCGGGCGTGATCAAGGAGCTGGAAGAGCGCATAGCCCGGGTCTTTGGCGCGGAGGTAAGCTTCCTTATGACCAACGGCTCGACGGGCTGCCTTCTTGCGGCGCTGATGGCGGTGCGTAAGCAGGGCGCGAAGGTGCTTGTCGCGAGGAACTGCCACAAGTCCGTGTATTCGGCGCTGGTGCTCTCGGGGATGAGGCCGGTTTATGTTTATCCCGAGATGACCGATATAAATATAGCGGGCGGAGTAAGCCCCGCCGCGATAGAGGCCGCGTTTAGGGAGAACCCCGGCATATGCGCCGCCGTTATTACAAGCCCCACTTATGAAGGCTTTGTATCCGATGTATCCGCGATCGCGGAGATTACGCGCGGGTACGGCGTCCCGCTGATAGTTGATGAAGCTCACGGGGCCGGTTTCAATCTTTCGGATAAGCTGCCGGAGTCGGCGGTGGCCTGCGGCGCGGATATCGTCGTCCACAGCCTGCATAAAAGGATGCCGATGCTGTCGCAAACCGCGGTTATGCACGTTAAATCCGGCATACTCGACCCCGCGTTCGTAAAGAAGGGGTTTAACCTGATTCAAAGCACAAGCCCTTCTTATATCCTGATGGCGCAGGTGGATTATGCCCTGGGCCTGATGCTGGACGATCCGGGGATTATGGCGGGCTATTTAAAGAATCTGCTGGACTTACGCGCAAAACTGCCTAAGGAAGGCATACTGAGGCTTGTGGGCGAGGAATACGACGGAAGGTTCGCCATTAAACAGACAGACATTTCGAAGATAGTGCTGTATATAGATGGCAAGGAGCTTTCCGGCGGCCGTATTGAGCGGATTTTCGCCGAGGATTACGGGGTGCAGCTGGAGCTGTCGGGCCTTTGCCATGTCATCGCGATGACGACGCCGGGAGACACCGGTGAAGGCTTCAATCGGCTGTTTAGGGCCGTGAACGCTGTGAACGAAGGAAAGATTTCCGCAGGGGATTCAAATGTATTTGAGCGGATATCCGCGCCTCCGCGCCCCCAGATAGTCCTAACGCCCAGGGACGCGTTTTATGAGAAAACCCGGAGCGTAAAACTCTCTGAAGCCCTGTCGTTAATCTCCGCCGGGTTTATTATTCCGTATCCCCCCGGAATACCTTTGGTGGCTCCGGGAGAGATAATAACTTCCGAAATTTTAACGCATATAAAAGCGTGCGGAGACAGCGGGATAAATGTTATAGGCGCGGACGAGAGCATTTACGTGTGTGAGGGTGATTGACTATGGAATTATTAAGGCAGCTGACGCCGGAAAGCGTGCTGATCGCTGCCGCGGCGGCGGCGGTTATCACGTTTATGATAATTAAGGCGAGGGCATTATACAGAGCCGTTATGAATTACCCGGCGGAGCTGAACTTCCGGACGCGTAACATAAAGGAGGTTATGGAACACTGCTGCCTGCTGTTTCCAATGGAGACGTTTATCTTTAAAGGGCGCAATTACAAGCGCGGGATGATGATACGCGTTACCACAATGTCTAAACAGACATTTGAAGGCAAGCTCATAGGCCTTAACGCGGACAATGTGCTGTGTGTTGTCGCAAAGGGCATGATCCAAGCGGATATCCTGGATCATATTACCGATATATCCGAGCTAGGGGCTAGGAGCTAGTCTCTAGGGGCTAGGAAAAGCGGTTATAAGCAGATTTGATGACACCGCTCTTCCCTAGCGCCTAGTACCTAGTCCCTAGCATCTAGCATGTTTTGAGTGCATCATCAGCATACAGGCGGCGTGGCGCTGTTTGTCCGTAATGATTTCGTACAATATGTCGCGAAACTCCAGGTCGATAAGCGCGAAGTATATCTGCCGGAAGAGTTCGACGCCGGTGAATTCCTTATGAAAGCGCTCTTCGAAGAAGCCGGGCAGCGTGATCGCCGCCGCGCTTCTGTCCGGCATTTGCGGCGCCGGGGTTTTTGGCGGCTCTGATGGGTTTCCGGTCATACTGCGCATGATATCGCTCAACTGGCGGCAATGCTTCACATTGTCCAGCGTTATACCCCTCGCGGTGGCCATATCGTCTTCGGACGACAGCGAGCTCTGGAGGTTTTTATATACTTTGGCGTTATCCTCCGACATCATAAGCGCCGTGCCGATCATCTCCATGAGCTTTTTATCATGGATGCCCAGGTTCTGCTTCTGCACGGCGGGCGCCGCGTCTCTGTTCATCCGCTCATCCGCGTTAAAATAATCGTTATCCATCCAGTCACCCCATATAATTATTCTATACATAAGAATATATTTTTTGAACGCGCTGATTATGACAAATCCAAATACAACTCCATTCTAGGAGGTGCTTGTATGGAAATAAGCGGAAATATCACCTGGCCTCCCGATTTCGCCGCGCAGCTCCCCGACGCGGAAGCCGCCGCCGAGGCTCTTAAAGGCGAGCTTACGCGGCTTGGCGCGGAAATGCCGATAGCGCAGGCGCAAGCCACCCCGGTAGAGAATCTAATACTGGCATTGAAGTTTCTGGGTTTTAAGCCCTCGGAGGAGAATGTCCAGATAGCGACATTGCTTGTGAAAAACGGCATTCCGTTCACCGCCGATAACCTGCGGAACCTTAACCGCGCGATGAAGCTCACCGGTGAAAGCAAGCAGGCGCTCTTCCTGCTGCAGAATAACCTGACCGTCAACTCAAAGAACGCGGAGCTGATAAAGGCCTTTGTCCGCAGCGAAGTCTCGGTTATGGCAAATTTGAAGGACATAGCGAATACGGTGCGCGATCTGCCGGAAGGCCCGCTGAAGCAGGTTCTTACGGATATCCTGTCGGGGGAGGAGAGCGCGGCGCAGACGGCCCCGTCTGAACAGCCTGCCGCGTTAAAAGAAACGGCGGCGCAGAAAAATGCCGCTGTCAGTGCCAATACCGATACCACTACCAATACCAACGCCAATGCCGATATCGCTAACGCGCCTGATACGGCGGTTCCGGCAGAGCCTCAGGAAACGTCTTCCGTAAACCGGCAGGCAGCCCCGCCGTCCGCACAGAAAGCTGAAATCCCCGGTAATGCGCAGACGGCTCAGATACCTGGGCAAACCGCCGCCGCGCCGCCAAATGATAGCGTTATCCCACAGCCTGCGCCAGTTGCCGAGAATAATAACTGTACCAATATTGTGGAAACCCCTATGCCTGCCGCCGATGATATCACGGAACCGCAATTGACAAAGCCGCAAACCCCCGTCAAAGATATTCCAATCGAAATGCCAGAAGAAATTCCAGACGAGATTTCAGACGAAATCCTAAATATAAAGGATGCCATGAAGCCGGAGAGACCGGAACAGCAGGCATATGCGAATGAAAAGGAAGCCCCCGTTAATAAAGAAGCCGAAAACAGTATAGAAAAGGCAAAGACCGGGCTTCCCGCCAAGTTTTTATCGCGCTACGCGCTGGACCCGGAAAAGGATGGCAAGGAAGAAATAGACAACACGCTGAACCTGCTGAGGGAGGCGCTGGCTAAGGCCGGGGCAGAGCTTACAAAGGACGGGAGCCAGCCAAAACTGCGGGAGAGCGTCGAGCGGCTTGAGCGGACGCTGGATTTCTTCAACGACGCGAAAGCGCTGCTGTTTATGCAGATTCCAATAAACGCTCCTAACGGGGAGACCGACGCCGGACTGTATGTTTTTAACCACAAAGGACACAAAAGAACACAAAGAAATGCCTCCTCGGCGCTGCTGGCGCTGGACCTTGATGCGCTGGGCCATTTTGAGGCGTATATCCAGCGAAGCGGGGAACATGTGAACTGCCGGTTTAAGGCGGGGGAGTTTTGCCGCAAAGCCGTTGAAACCAGTATCGTTAATCTCTCCGACCGTTTGAGGAACAAGGGTTTCCGCCTGGAGGCATGGTCATTCCTCGATGAAACGGAGCCATTTACGCCGCTGGATACCGAACCCTCGGAGGACAACGTGAAAAAACCGCTTACCGGCGAACTGATAAACTTGGATATTAAAGCATAAAGCCGTAAAATGAAGAAATAATAAGATAAAGATTGATAATCGCTATTAAACGGGCGTATATAGGTAAATATCGTATTATTTGGGTATTGCATAATTTATGATATTTATTTATTATAAGACCGTTGTTAGCACTCGCCTGATGAGAGTGCTAACAAAAAGAGATTTAGCATAGCTAAAAGGAGGCAACAGATTAATGAATCTCAAACCATTGGGCGACAGGGTAGTTATTAAGCAGCTTAAAGCCGAAGAGAAGACGAAATCCGGCATAGTCCTGCCGTCTAACGCCAAGGAGAAGCCGCAGGAAGCCGAGGTTATCGCGGTGGGTCCCGGCGGGGTCGTCGACGGGAAGGAAATCAAAATGGAAGTAAAGCCGGGCGACAAGGTCATCTATTCCAAGTACGCGGGCACCGAGGTCAAGCTGGACGAGGTCGAGTACATCATCGTACGCCAGAACGACATTCTGGCCGTCGTCGAGTAATTAAATACTAGGAGGATAACTTATGGCAAAACAGATTAAATTCGGCGTCGACGCCAGAACCGCCCTTGAAACCGGGATTAACAAGCTGGCCGATACCGTTAAAGTAACCTTAGGCCCTAAGGGCCGCAACGTCATATTGGACAAAAAATACGGCTCGCCCTTAATCACCAACGACGGCGTGACGATCGCGAAAGAGATCGAGCTTGAGGACGAGTTCGAGAACATGGGCGCCCAGATCGTTAAGGAAGTGGCTACGAAAACGAACGACGTAGCGGGCGACGGCACCACCACGGCCACGGTTCTCGCCCAGGCCATGATCCGCGAAGGGCTCAAGAATATCGCAGCCGGGGCGAACCCGATCATCCTAAAGCGCGGCATGGAGCAGGCCACTGAAGTGGCGGTTGAAGCCATTCTTGAGATGAGCCAGGAGCTTTCGGGCAAGAACCACATCGCAAGGGTCGCTGCGATCTCCGCCGGGGACGACGCGGTGGGCGCTATCATAGCCGACGCGATGGAGAAGGTCTCCAACGACGGCGTAATCACGGTCGAGGAATCCAAGACGATGAAGACCGAGCTGGAAGTCGTCGAGGGGATGCAGTTTGACCGGGGCTATCTTTCGGCTTACATGGCCACCGATATGGAAAAAATGGTCGCGGAGCTGGAAAACCCCTATATCCTGATAACCGACAAAAAGATTTCCAATATACAGGACATCGTGCCGCTCCTTGAGCAGATTATGCAGGTTGGCGCGCGCCTCCTTATCATCGCCGACGACGTGGAGGGCGAAGCCCTTGCCACATTGATCCTTAACAAGCTGCGCGGGACGTTTGTCTGCGTCGCGGTAAAGGCCCCCGGTTTCGGCGACCGCAAGAAAGCGATGCTTGAGGATATCGCGGTGCTTACCGGCGGCGAAGTAATCGCCGACGAGCTGGGCCTCGAGCTGAAAGAGGCGCGCCTGGAGAACCTGGGCCGCGCCAAGACGGTTAAGGTAGACAAAGAGAACACGATCATCATCGACGGTCAGGGCGAGAAATCGGCCATCAACGCCCGTGTCGCGCAGATTAAGACCCAGATTGACGACACCACCAGCGAGTTTGACAAAGAGAAGCTGCAGGAACGCCTTGCGAAGATGTCCGGCGGCGTCGCGGTAGTCAAGGTTGGCGCGGCCACCGAAATAGAGCTTAAAGAAAAGAAGCTGCGCATGGAGGACGCCCTTGCGGCCACACGCGCTGCGGTGGAAGAGGGCATTATCTCTGGCGGCGGTTCGGTGTATATCCACGCGCTGAAGACAGTGGCCGAGAAGACCAAGAACCTCGCCGGCGACGAGCTTACCGGGGCGAAGATTATACTCAAATCCCTGGAATCCCCGCTGCGCCAGATCGTAGAGAACGCAGGGCTTGAAGGCGCCATCGTCATCAATAAGGTTAAGGAATCCAGCCGGGGCGTCGGTTTCGACGTCATCACCGAAAAGTATGTCGATATGATAGACGCCGGTATCATCGACCCCACAAAGGTCGCACGTAGCGCGCTCCAGAACGCGAACAGCATCGCCTCGACATTCCTCACAACCGAAGGCGCGGTGGCCGATATCAAGGAGCCGGAACCCCCGATGCCAGCCGGCGGCGGCATGGGCGGCGGGATGTATTAACTAGGGCCGAGAAAAAGAAGAGCCGAGAGCCCAGATAGTTACTTTTTAAAAGAGCGGCGACGGCCCAGACTTCGTAGGGCGAACTGTGTTCGCCCGTATGACCGGAGTGGCGGCGGGATGTACTAACTAGGGCCGAGAAAAAGAAGAGCCAAGAGCCCAGATAGTTACATTTAAAAGCGGCGACGGCCCAGACTTCGTAGGGCGAACTGTGTTCGTCCGTATGACCGAAGGGGTGGCGGGATGTACTAACTAGGGCCGAGAAAAAGAAGAGTCGAGAGCCCAGATAGTTACTTTTTAAAAAGGGCGGCGACGGCCCAGACTTCGTAGGGGAAAACTGTGTTCGCCCGATGGCTCGGAGGGTATAGTGATACTGGGTATTGGGATTGATATGATTGAGATAGAACGGATCGAGAAGGCGGCTGATAAGGCCGCCTTTTTGGCTAGGATATTTACCGAGGGAGAGCTTCGGCTCTATGAGGAACGGGGGAGGAACGCCGCCGTTCTCGCGGGCTGCTTCGCCGGGAAGGAAGCCGTGGCAAAGGCGCTTGGGACAGGGTTTTCGGGCTTTATGCCCGGTGATATAGAAATCCTTAGGGATGAGGCGGGGAAGCCCTATGCCGTGCTGAAGAACGGGGCGCTGGCGCGGTTACAAGCAATAGGCGGGGAGACGGTTCATCTGAGTATCACTAATTCAAGGGATGTAGCGGCGGCATTCGTTATTATAGCAACAGCTGAGTAGTCTCTCTGTGACCTTGTCTCCGTGTCTCTGTGCCTCTGTGTGTAAAAATCTTTTCACACGGAGACACAGAGGGACAGAGAAAGGCATTTGTTTTTTTATTAACGAAGCGGGCGGGCGAAGGCGGCCGCTCCTACTTGACTAAATCCCGCGTTTCTGGTAATCTTAGAGCATACCAATATCTTGGGAGGTCAACCAATGGCAGTGTTACGAAAGATGTGGCTGAACATTAACGGCGTCAACCGCATGTTCATTTGCGACCCGGAAAACGACAAGCTCGCCGATGTACTGCGCCGTATCGGATGCACCAGCGTTAAGGTGGGCTGCGGGACCGGCGTCTGCGGCAGCTGCTCCGTTATCCTGAACGGCGAACTCATACGCTCCTGCAACAGGCGCATAAAGAACGTGGACGAATACGCGAAGGTCATAACCGTCGAGGGCATCGGAACGCCGATGAACCCGCATCCGATTCAAATCGCCTTTATGAATAACGGCTCGATACAGTGCGGCTTCTGCATACCCGGCTTCGTTGTGTCCGCATACGCGTTGCTGTTAAAGAATAATAACCCCACCCGCGAAGAAGTGCGCGACTGGTTTACGAAGCACCGCAACGTCTGCCGCTGCACCGGATACAAGCAGATTGTCGACGGCGTGATGGCGGCGGCGAAGGTAATGCGCGGCGAAGCCACGGTTGAAGAAATAACCTACCAGCTGCCTAAGGACAATGAATATTACGGCAAGCCTGTCGTGCGGCCCACAGCGCTTGCGAAGGTAACGGGGACGGCGGACTACGGCGACGATCAGGAGCTCAAGATGCCGCCGAACAGCCTCCACGCCGTGATGGTACAGCCTAAGGCCGCCCACCACGCGAATATCGTTAATATCGACATTTCCGAGGCCGAGAAGATGCCCGGCGTCCTCAAGGTTATCCTAGCGAGGGACCTTATCGAAGCCGGGGGAACGAACATCATGGCCGAAGGCCAGTTCCACGAGCGCACTACGGTTATGCAGCCCAGCCGCAAGGTGCTGTGCGACGACAAGATATACCGCTGGGGCGACGTCGTGGGCCTTGTCGTTGCCGACACGAAGGAACACGCGCGGGCGGCGGCCCCTAAGGTTAAGGTGGAGCTGGAAAAGCTGCCCGAATACCTTAACTACCTTGAAGCCGTCATGCCGGACGCGATGCGTATCCACGCCGACACGCCCAATATATTCTCAATGCAGCCGCTGCTGCGCGGCGACGGCCTGGAGGACGCTTCCAACGTCGCCGCCAGGATAGATAACGCGGATATATCCGTTGAAGGCAGCTTCTACAGCAGCAGGGAACCCCATCTCTCGGTGGAAGGCGACGCAGTACAGGCCTATTTTGACGAGGACGGGCTATTGACGTTCCAGTGCAAATCCCAGGGCGTTTACTCCTCCATCGGGCGCATAGGCAACTCGCTGGGCCTAAAGAAAAATCAAATGCGTGTGCTGATGAACCCCACCGGGGCCAGCTTCGGTTGGTCCACTAACGCCGGGGATTTATGCCTTGCAGGGGCTGCCGCCGTTGTAATGAAAGCGCCGGTCGCCCTCAGCATGAGCTATGAGGAACACCAGCATTTCTCGGGCAAGCGCTGCCCCTCTTACTCCAACGGGCGCCTTGCCTGCGATAAGGACGGGCATATCACGGCGGGCGAGTTCGACATCGGGATGGATCACGGGGCTTACAGCTGGGGCGGCGACGATATTATGACCAAACCGGCCCGGTTCACGTTCTGGCCCTACTATGTCCCCCACGCGGCGGGCCTTGTGCGTATTGCGAACACGAACCATAACTTCGGCACGGCCTACCGCAGCTATGGCTCACCCCAGGCCTTCACTATCGGCGAAGCCCTGGTTGACATGCTCGCGGAGAAGGCCGGGATAGACCCGTTCGAGTTCCGCTGGCTCAACATCGCCCGCGAGGGCCAAGACAACATAAACAGCTATCCCTTCCGGCAGTACCCGATGGAAGAGATGATGAAGATAATGAAGCCCCATTATGACAAGGCCGTCGCCGAGGCGAAGGCGAAGAGCACGCCTGAGGTAAAGCGAGGCGTGGGGCTTGCCTGGGGGGGATTCAACGTCACCGAAGGCGGCACCGACAGCGCGTCGGCGGCCCTGGAGCTGAACCCCGACGGAACCTTTTCGAAGTACGACACATACCAGGAGCTGGGGCAGGGCGGCGACATCGGCTCGCTTATGCTGACGCTGGAGGCGTTGAAGCCGCTGGGCGTTACGCCGGAGCGAATCCGCCTTATCCAGAACGATACTAAATTATGCCCGGACTCCGGCATGAGCGGGGCCAGCCGCACCCATTACATGAGCGGGCACGCGACTATTATCGCCGCTGAGAAGCTGATAGCCGCGATGAAGAAGCCCGACGGGTCTTTTAGGACTTATGACGAGATGGTTAAAGAGAATATCCCGACGAAGTATTTAGGCACGTATTCCAACACGTCCGTCCCGGGCATTAAGCGCCTTAACCCGAACACCGGCGTCGGCGACCCGAACCCCGCCTATACCTACTGCCTCAACATGGCGGAAGTCGAAGTCGACACCGCGACCGGGAAGGCCCGCTGCGTCCGTTTTGTCTGCGTTGACGACGTGGGCAAGATAGGCAATATCCAGGCCGTCAACGGCCAGGCCTACGGCGGTATAAGCCATAGCATTGCCTTCGCCCTCTCCGAAATATACGAGGATGTTAAAAAGCATACAAACCTCGCGTCCTGCGGCGTTCCGTACTGCAACGACACGCCGGACGACATTGAGGTAATCCACTACGAGCGTCCCGACGAGCTGGGGCCTTTCGGTTCCTCCGGCGCGTCTGAGGCGTTCCAGGCCTCCGGCCATGTGGCGGTAATCAACGCCATCAATAACGCCTGCGGCGTTCGCGTATATGAACTTCCCGCCACGCCGGACAAGATCAAGGCCGGGCTGGACGCCATCGCCGCCGGGAAGGAACCGCCCAAGCCCTGGAAGTATTTCCTGGGATCCGATCTTTACGAGGAGCTGGAGAACATCAAGGCAAACCCGGTCAAGTTCGGCGGCGAGGATTTCTTTGTGCCGCTTAACGAAGGGGCGGAGCGGTTCTTCTAACTAGAGCCGAGATAAAGAAGGGCCGAGAACCGAGATAGTTACGTTTGGAAGGATATGTCCTTTTATGTAACCTTCTTGGCTCTTGGCTCCAGAAAGTTTGGGAGAAATACTGTGGAGATACAGCTGATAAAAGCCGGCATGAGTGATTGCGCGGATATACACCGGATGCAGGCGGCTGCCTTTGAAGCGCTTCTCGATAAGTACCAGGATTTTGACACCAGCCCCGGCGCCGAGCCGGTTAAAAAGATCGAGCAGCGGATGGCGCAAGAAAACTGCACATACTATCTTGTATGCTTGAACGATGTCAAAATCGGCGCGGTCAGGGTTGTAAAAATCAATGAAGACACGTTCAGAATCTCGCAGATGTTTATTTTGCCGGAATATCAGGGGAAAGGATACGCCCAGCAGGCGATTGCGCTCGCGGAATCGTTTCATCCGCAAGCGAAACACTGGACGCTGGATACGATAAAGCAGGAGGCAAAGCTGTGTCATCTCTATGAAAAAATGGGATACAGGCCAACCGGGACGCAAAAACATATCAAGGACGGAATGGATTTGCTAGACTACGCGAAATAGGCATAGTCCTCTTACCTTCTATTTGAGAAGTGACGGGGATTTATATTTCGGAGGATATCTACAGGGTGGATACTAATAAAAAAGTAAGGGACTTCTATACGGAAATAAATGAGGATACACGTACCGAGCATGAAAATTTGGAGTTTCTGCGCTCTAAAATCATTATTTCACGCTATCTTTACGCCTCTAATATGGTGGTAGCCGATATTGGCGGAGCAACGGGGGCATATTCGTTTTGGCTTGCCAGTCTGGGGCACAGGGTTCACTTACTCGATTTAATGGATAAACATATAGAGATTGCAAAGGGCAAGGAACGTCACAATGGGCTTAAACTGACTTCCTATTCCTGCGCGGACGCGCGTTCGCTGCCGTATGCGGATAACAGCATGGATATGGTATTGCTTATGGGCGCTTTATATCATCTGCACGCTGCTGATGACCGGCTTAAATGCCTGACGGAGGCGTTTCGGATTCTCAAAGACGATGGGATTATCCTGTGTACGATTGTGAACCGATATAATATGGCAATCGCCCCGTTCAAGTATAAAGTATTTGATGATTATGGCAAGGACTATATTCAAAAAGTGCTGGAAAATGGCATTCACAAAAAAGCAAGTTTCTATAATCATTCCCCGGACGCTCTCGCGGAAGAATTGACCGCCGCCGGATTTGAGGATATAAATTTAATTGCGGTTGAAGGCGTAGCGAACGCCTTTAGCGATAATAAAATCCCGGATGACGATAAGGAAGCAGAGAACCTTCTTTGGATTATAGAGCACACTGAGTCAATACCCGATCTTTTAGGCGTTTCAAGGAATATTATAGGTGTAGGGAAAAAACGGATAGCGCCGCGAGAATAAAGCAAGAAGCGAAACTGGCCATCTATATTAAAAAAATGACTATCCAATTGCCTCATAATAGCTAAATATGCAAAGTTCTTCTCCTAACCTCTTTTCCTCCGTGTCTCTGTGCCTCTGTGTGAAATAATAAAAAATCACATGGAAGAGACTAAAACAGTGGCACACGGGACTCTCCTGCAAGCCGGATGTTTTTTTCTCACACGGAGGCACAGAGAGAAAATAAAAATTAGTTTAGGGATTATTAGCCGTCTGGATAGCCATATTGAAAAATGGGATATAATTGCCTCGTGGAGTTTGTTTTGATAGAGACGCTAAAAATTATCCGACCAATACCGGAGAAAAGTATTAAGAGAAACACATTATACGCTTTGTTTGTCGTTCTTTTAGGATTTGCTCTTGGATATATGGCAAAAGCCACAGACAGCATCTCGGTGGCGGGGGAAATTGGCAGCGATTTGGGTATATGGATATTTGTCGCTGCCTTGATTTGCGCTTTCAGCCGCACTCCCTTAATGGCGGCAGTCAATGCGCCGTTGTTTTTTCTATCCGTACTTTGCGCTTATTACCTATATGGACAAATCGTTTTGGGATTTTTCCCAAAGGACTATTTTATGGGTTGGCTTGTTATATCATTACTGTCGCCAATCGGCGGATTCCTTTCCTGGCTTTCGCGAGGAAATGGCTGGAAGGCAAATATGTGTGCAGCGCTCCCTGTTTCTATTCTATTCGCATGGGGATGCCCTTTTTACTATACTTTCCAAATTCCGCTTATGCTTGATATGCTCTATGCCTTCATTTTGCTTATTGTTCTTCCGCGAGCATGGCGGGAGAAGGCGATTGCTCTGGGCATAGCGTGTGTTCTGGCTTTTATCATCGTACAATCAGACTTACTGTCCTATTTACCTTTCTAAAAGTAGACGCAGTGGGTTAAAGTCTTCCACAAAAGCATTTTCTTTTTAGTAGCGCATCATAAATCAAAGCTGTCATTAATAACGGCCCCGAGCCGCCCTACGGAGATATATGGACGAAGCTAAACGACTAATCACAGTATGTTTGGACAAAGAGGAGCCGTTCTGCGCTTCCGCCTGCCCCTTTCACTACGATACGCGAGAGTTCGCCGCGCGCCTTCGGCGAGGCAGCTTTAACGCGGCTTTCCGCCTTTTTGCCAACGCCGTCGGGTTTCCTTCCATCGTAACCGCGCTGTGTGATGAGCCCTGCAAGTCCGCCTGCCCCAGGACGAAGACCGACGCCGCCATTGAGTTAAGGCGACTTGAGCGGGCCGCATTAGACCACGCAGCGAACATAAAACCCAACAGCTACAACCTTCCGCCCAAAGACATTAAGATCGCGGTAATCGGGGCGGGGCTTGAGGGGCTTGGCTGCGCCTTGCGCCTGTGCAACCGCAAATATCAGATAACGCTATTCGAGAAAAGCGGGCGGATAGGCGGCTCTTTATGGGACAAGCTCCCGCCGGAAGTATTCTTAAACGACATCGAAACCCAGTTCATGTATGAACAATACACGCTGCGCCTTAATGAAGAAATAGACGGCCCGGAAACCCTTTCGGGTGATTTTGATTACGTATATATGGCGGCTGGGGCCGGTTCCGCCGGTTTAAGCGATATGGAGAAGCTGGCGAAGGGCCTCCGCGCCGCGGCTTTGATTGAGGGGTACCTCAAAACCGGGGTTATGAAGCCGGACGAGCCGCATAAACCGACGCGGATGAAACTGGATCCCGCCGCGCTGTTCCCGGTTGAGCCTGCCGTCATTCACGGCGGCGCTTTAAGCAAGGACGAGGCCGTAACCGAGGCGAAACGCTGTATCGGCTGCCGTTGCGACGCCTGTTACAGGCATTGCGCGATGATGGCGTATTTCGACAAATTCCCGTCGCGCATTGCCGACGAAGTGGCCGTGACCGTGAACCCCGGCACCCTTGACGGCAACGGCACCGTGGCGACGCGCCTAATCTCCACCTGCAATCAATGCGGCCTCTGCGCCGAGGTTTGCCCCGAGGATATTGACGTGGGAGCTTTTCTGCGCGCAAGCCACAGCGCTATGCGGGAGAAAGGCGCGATGCCCTGGGCCTTCCATGACTTCTGGCTGAGGGATATGGCTCAAGCCAGAGGCCCGGAATACGCCTTTCACGGCCTTATTGACGGGACGGATAAGAAACCCCGCTATTTATTCTTCCCCGGCTGTCAGCTGTCGGCCTCCGAGCCCCGGTACGCAACAGGCGCGTACCGCCTGCTCCTTCAAGCCGCCAGCGATACCGCGATAGCCCTTGGCTGCTGCGGGGCTCCCGCCATATGGGCTGGGGATATGCCTTTAGCCGGGACGGTCTTTACGG
>JAISVU010000358.1 GCA_031271375.1 Clostridiales bacterium
AAGTATTGGCTGGACGCGAACGGCGTCATGGCTTCCGGCAAGTGGGCGCAGATCGGCGGCAAGTGGTATTACTTCTACCCAGACGGAAAACTTGCGGTGAATACAACGATTGACGGCTATACCATAGGCGCGGACGGCGCGCGGCGGCAACCATAAAGACGGCAATACGGGCGCTTCGCAATGAGGCGCCCATTTTGCCCTAACCGACAGAGCAGGAGGCGCCTGAAAGATGAATGGTGAATAAGCACGGTCCGCACAGACGAAACATAGCGCCGTTGTCTGTGACGGCGGTGCAGTTTTGAAGGAGGTCCGCGTTATGGCACATTTGGTTTTGGGCATTGGTTATCGACAAAGTGAATATGAAGCTGTGAGGCGTGAGTGGCGGCGGCGTGACGTGGATTTTCACTTTGTTTCCACTACAAAGGAGGCTGTGCGGAGGCTTAGCCAAGAGGAATATATCTGCGTTACGATCTTCGCTGATCGTATTGACAATATGCAGATTGAAGAACTTAGAAGCGTTAAGCTGCTTCCTATCGTTTTTTTGTCGCAGAACAACAGCGTATCCCGGAGAGCGGAGTATTTACAGCGAGGGATAGTAGATTTTCTTCTGAGCGCCAGCCAATGGCAGGAGGCTCAGGCAAGCGGCAAAGACGCCGTCCAATACTATTTAGACCTGCCGGAGAAAATCGAGAAACCGCTTACCGCCGTAACGACCGATGACATATATTTCTGCCTTGAACACCGCACGGTAGAGGTACGCGGGAAGCGCGTCGATCTTACCGCGAAGGAATTTGACATATTGGCATTACTGATTACCCACCCAAAGCAGGTTTTTACCTTTGACATCATTACGGACTTGGTATGGAATGAGGACTTCGCTTATTTCTCGCACAAGACCTTTATTAACCATGTAAGCAATTTGCGGAGCAAGCTAAAAGTACAGCCGGATGTACCCAATTATATCATCAGTATCCACGGTATAGGCTATAAGTTTGACGAGGGATAACGCCAGACAAGTTCATCCGGGCTAAAACCGGGCTGAATCCGGGCAATCTCTGGGCATAACGCGGGCAATTACAGGATATTTACCCGATATAATCCCCTTCAACGACGTTGAGGGGGATGCGTTTTCTGTGTCTCTTGTCGCTCCCCTAAAGGGGGAGCGGTATGCGCCGCGTAGAAAGCTGCCGATTTAGGCAACACAAATGTAATACCCCTAATAAAAACGCCGCGTTCCTCAATGGAATAGCGGCTTTTTTTATCCGTGCTGATTATTATCTTCTGCCCATTATCCTTGCAAGGGCCCGCGGCCCGCCTATTCCTCCGTTCGCCGGTATCACACCCAACGAACGAACGGAGGAATAGAAATGGACTATCCATTTGCAGAGATCGTGTATAAACTCGCCGATGGGAAACGGATTCACCTCGTTGTTACGATGGAGGTCAAAAGCCTGCTGGAACAGGCCGACCGGCAAATCCGCTCCCAGCGGCGGCAAGAAAGGCGGCGTCACACGGAGTACGTTGACGGTGTAACTGACACAACAACGATACTGCCGCAAGAGGACTTCGCCGATCTCATAATGAGGATGGACAGCTACCATCGGCTTCATGCGGCCATCGGAAAGCTGTCGGACGCGCAGCGGCGCAGAGTGCTTCTGCATTACTTTGGCGGGTTTACCCATAAACAGATCGCAGAGTTTGACGGGGTAGCCCCCATGACGGTGACGGATTCTATTCAACAGGCGCGTAAGAGGCTGAAAAAGCTACTCGCCCAATAATGCCCTTGCGGCCCCGTCCATTACGACGGGGCCGCTCCTTGCATCTAATACAGGTTGATGCTGTATTAAGTATAGCACTAACCTCTGAAAAATACAAGATTAACCTGTATTGTTTAGAGGAGAAGGTGGTGATACGATGAAGGAGCCGAACAGGATAAAGGATTTACGCGAAGAAAAAAACATGACACAGCTACGGCTCAGCGTAGAGTTAGAGGTATCACAGGAAACCGTGAGCGCCTACGAGATAGGAAAGCACTATCCGAGTGCGAAGTCGCTCATGCGCATGGCGGAACTCTTCGACGCGAGTATGGATTATATTATGGGGCTGAGTCCGGTCCGGAGAATCATATCAGAAAGCGCCCTGCCCGACGACGAAGCCCGGCTGCTCTCCCTCTACCGCAAGTTGGACAGGACCGGAAGGGAAAAGGCTCATTCTTATCTTCACGGCATGACGCACGATATTTGACGGCGACGCACAAAGAACGTCCATCAGGAACCAACCTGACGGGCGTTCTTTTTTTTGTTGAAATTATTTTTACGATTTCCAAAAACCTACCTTGTAAGATGCCTCTCCCAGTCCTTAGTAGTGAAGGGAGTTGTCTCCCCGATGCAGCTTGACAACTGAATATACGGTATTTCAGGTACACACCCCGCACGGCGAGCGCGATTAGGGACGACGCCACGATGGACAGACCGCGAGCCTGTTTGAGCGATCAGCGTCCGCTTATCACCCGGCCTATGGCATGACCGGGCGCGACGACCCGCGCGGGGATAACGATACTTCTTCACGGCCTCCTACAGACTTGGGGGGAGCCCTGCGGTATGCGCTTGCTTTGGCGAAGCGGCGGTACAGGCGGAGCTATGATGCCGGCCAACGGCAGCCTGAAATATCCCCGCAGCCGGGGGCGCGTGGCAAATGTGGCTGAAATCTAAGTAAACGGAGAATAGGTGCGCCGCCGCTGTCTGCCTCTCTTTTTATATGGGGACGCGGTAACGAGCGGCGGCGCTAATGATCGAAACCAGATACCACGGGCCGGGCACATGATTTCATGCCGTCCGGCCTATTCATGTGGTTTTGATCTAACAAACACTACAGGGTAGGTATTCGTTATGCGCGCAACAATGACGCCGGAGGAAATGAAGAACGTGGACATCCGCAGTGTTGACCCCGACGATTTGGTGGACATCCGCAACGTGCAAATTTCATCGGAGCAGAGCAAGGACGAACGCATACGCGAGTTTGTCCGGCAGGTGGGCAACCCCTATTGCTACCGCGTGGGGCCGATTGCTGTCAAAGTCCGTTATGCCGACAGCGGCGCTACGCTTGACGACCGGCTGGAAAGCCTGCTGACAAGGGCATAAGGATGGGATTTGTAATGACGCACAAGGCCGGCCGTGCTTCTGGGGCGCGGCTTATTTATTTGAGAGAAACCAATTTAGAGGGCTGACTTCCGCTGTCTTGGCGCGGTATAATGGGTGCAGGACAAAAACAGCGAAGCCCGGTTGTCGGTTGGTTTCTAACCAAAAACAATCGGGAGTGATTCGTATGCGTAACAATAATATGCGGGAGCGGGCGCCCATCTTTGCCGATTTCGGCAGCGGCCGTGTTTCCGGCGGCGACCTATGGAAAGCCGCCGCCTATGTCCGCTTGTCCCGGGACGATGGAGACAAGGAAGAATCGGACAGCGTTATAAACCAAAAGGACCTAATTCAGTCCTTCATCAGCAAAAAACAAGATATAGAGCTTGCCGCCGAACCCTATGTTGATGACGGGTATTCCGGCGTCAATTTTGACCGTCCCGATTTTCAGCGTTTGCTGGAAGATATAAAATCGGGGCGGATTAACTGCGTCATCGTGAAGGACCTCTCGCGTCTGGGCAGGAATTACATCGAGACGGGCAAGCTGATAGAGCACTTCTTCCCTTATATGGGCGTGCGCTTTATCGCCATCAACGACAACTACGACAGCCAGAGCCACAACAAGCAGACCGACGACCTGATCGTGCCCTTCAAGAATCTCATAAACGACGCCTTCTGCGCCGACACCTCGCGGAAAATCCGCAGCCAGTTTGAGGTAAAGAGGCAAAAGGGCGATTTTATCGCGCCCTTCGCCGCCTATGGGTATGAGAAGGACCCGGAGAACCATAACCGGCTGCTGGTGGATGAAACCGCTGCCGCCGTGGTGCGCGACATCTTCAAGTGGAAGATCGAGGGCATGAGCCAGCAGGGTATCGCAGACCGGCTCAACGAGCGCGGCATCCCCTCGCCGCTGGAATATAAAAAAGGCAACGGCTCAAAATTCCGCACATCGTTTCAAAAGAAACATATCGCCAAATGGACGCCGGTATCGGTTGGCCGCATTCTCAAAAATGAGCTCTATACCGGCGTACTCACGCAGGGCAAATCCACGACCCCGAACTATAAAATCCGGGAGCGGATACAAAAATCCCCCGACGAATGGGTACGCGTGGAACAATCCCATGAGGCTATCGTACCGGCCGGCGATTATATACTTGTGGCTGCCCTGCTCCAAAAGGATACGCGTATCGGCGCCGGTGAGGACGCTGTATACCTGTTTTCTGGAATGCTATCCTGCGCGGATTGCGGGGAATCCCTTATCCGCAAGAGCGTTCCGGGCAAGGGCGATATGAAGTACATCTATCATGTTTGTAATACCCACAAGAAGGGCGGAAGTTGCACGAGCCATTCTATTGGCGACAAGGCGCTGTACGAAGCGGTTTTTCATACCATTGCGGCGCATATCCGGGAATGCGAGGAAATCGGGAAAGTGCTCGCCTCCATTGAGGATATGCCTTTGAGACAGGCGGATGCTTTGCGTGTTCAGAAGCAGATCGCGGACAAGGAAGCCGAACTGGATAAGCTGGAGAAGCGCAAACTCCGTCTGTATGAGGATTTCGCGGATGAAGTGATGTCGAAGGACGACTATAACAGTTTCCGCGACGCCTTTAC
>JAISVU010000377.1 GCA_031271375.1 Clostridiales bacterium
TTCAGACGTGTGCTCTTCCGATCTGTCGTCATCGGCTCCGGCCCGATTCGCATAGGCCAGGGGATAGAGTTTGACTACTGCTCTGTTCACGCGGTCATTGCTTTAAAGCAAGCGGGATATACCACGGTGATCATCAACAACAACCCCGAGACGGTGAGCACGGACTTCGACACCGCAGACCGCCTGTATTTCGAGCCCCTTACCGAAGAAGACGTTCTCAGCGTTATCGACAGAGAGAAGCCCGACGGCGTCATCCTTCAATTTGGGGGCCAGACCTCAATTAAGCTGGCTGGATTCCTCAAACAGATGAACATTCCCATTTTGGGCACCGACCCGGATATGATAGACGCCGCCGAAGACCGGGAAAAGTTTGACATATTGATGGAGCGTTTTAATATCCCCAGACCCGAAGGGGCGACCGTCCACACTGTTGAGGAAGGCCTAAGCGCGGCGGCACGCCTGGGTTATCCGGTGCTGGTGCGGCCCTCGTATGTCCTGGGAGGGAGGGGAATGGAGATTACGTTCTCCGACGCCCAGCTCGCCAGATATTTGCGAAAGGCTTTTGAGAACGACCATAAATATCCCGTCCTTATAGACCGCTATCTGGGAGGAAGGGAGCTGGAGGTTGACGCCGTGTGCGACGGGACGGACGTGCTTATCCCCGGTATTATGGAGCATCTGGAACGGGCCGGGGTTCACTCCGGCGACAGTATTTCCGTATATCCCGCCCAGGATCAAAACGTCTCGCCCGCGATTAGAGAAGAGATTCTGGATGTATCCCGCCGTATAGCGAAGGCTCTTGAAGTTAGGGGCATGGTGAACATCCAGTTTATTGAGTATAAAGGCAAGCTCTATGTCATCGAGGTCAATCCCCGCTCAAGCCGCACTGTGCCTTATATAAGCAAAGTCACGGGGATACCGGTCGCGGCCCTTGCGACGCGAGCAATGCTGGGAGAAACCCTCAGCGAGATGGGATACGGTGTCGGGATCGCCCCGCTGCCGGACTTTGTCACGGTCAAGGTTCCGGTGTTTTCCACCGAGAAGCTGCCCCAGGTCGAGATTGGCCTCGGGCCGGAGATGCGCTCCACCGGCGAGGTGCTTGGCACCGGCCCCAGTCTCGCCCACGCCCTGCTCAAGGGCTTCACGGCGGCCGGTATTGACATACCCCGTTCCGGCAGCACGATAATAGCCACGATCCGCGACAGGGACAAAGAAAGGTTTGTGCCGCTGGCAAATGCCTTCGCCGCCAGGGGATGCAGGTTTATCTCCACCGCGGGAACGTCAAAAACCCTCGAAGCCGCCGGAATCAAAACATATACGATCAAGAAGATAAGCGAAGGGGTTCCTAATATCATAGACATCATACGCAGCGGCTTTGTGGATTTGATTATTGACATTCCTTCGCTCGGCGACCATTCGCCCCATAACGACGGCTTCAGGATACGCCGTTCAGCCGCCGAAGCGGGCATCACCGTCGTCACCGCGATGGACACGGCCCGCGCGCTGCTTACCGTGCTGGAAAGCGGTTTGACGCAGGAGGCTGTTGACGTTTGCGAAACCCAGAGCCAGGTACCCGCGTTATGAACTCTTATCCTATCCTTACGAACGCGATGATCGCAAAGGATATATATGAAATGGAACTCTCCGCGCCGGAGCTGGCGGCGGTTTGCAAGCCGGGGCAGTTCTTTAATCTCTACACCGGAGACGGAGCGATGATGCTCCCCCGCCCTATCAGCCTATGCTCCGCCGACCGTGAAAACGGCGTAATCACGCTGGTTTACCGCGCCGCAGGCCAGGGAACCGCGTTGTTCTCACGCCTTGTGCCAGGGAACAGCTTACGCGTCCTGGGCCCTTTGGGGAACGGCTTCCCTTTGGGCAAACCCGGTAAAGCCGCTATAGTCGGCGGCGGGGTGGGTATACCGCCGCTGCTGGAGCTGTGCAAAGCGTTGGCGGAGCGGGGTTCCGGCGTTACCGCTTTTCTCGGCTACAGAGACGAAACCTTTTTACTCGGCAGATTTCAAAAATTGGGCGTCGAAACCGTGACGGCTTCCGAAACAGGCGGCTTGGACTATAAAGGAAATATTATTGATTTATTAAAGACACGGTCAGATATAAAGCCCGATGTCTTTTATGCCTGCGGCCCAAAGCCCATGTTTAACGCCCTTGCTGAGTATGTGTACAGAATGGATGATCCGCCAGCTCTCTATGTTTCTCTTGAAGAACGGATGGCCTGCGGTTTTGGGGCTTGCAGGGGCTGCGCGGTAAAGACAGTGGACGGGTACAAGCGCGTGTGCAAGGACGGGCCGGTGTTTGAGTTCAGAGAACTGGAAAAATAAGAGACGAGAGCTCAGATGTAATATAACACAATCCAGCGGAGGATTTATGGTATGACCGACAACGTAGATTTATCCGTCAGTCTTTCCGGCGTATTATGGAAGAACCCCGTTACCACGGCCTCCGGCACCTTTGCCTCGGGCAAAGAGCATTCGGAGTTCATTGATATAAGCCGCCTGGGCGCCGTGACAGTTAAAGGGGTTTCCCCTGTTCCGTGGCAGGGCAATCCCCCGCCACGCGTGGCGGAAACCTTTGGCGGGATGCTTAACGCTATCGGGCTGGAGAACCCCGGCGTTGACGCTTTTATTCGCAACGATTTGCCGTTTTTAAGGGGTTATAACACGAATATCATCGTCAATGTCTGCGGGCATAGTTTAAATGAATATCTTACCGTTATTGAACGACTCGCTCAAACGGATGCGGATATGTTGGAGCTGAACATTTCCTGCCCCAATATCTCTGCCGGCGGCATGGCCTTTGGCACAGATCCCAAGCTGACGTATGAAACCGTGAGGGCTTGCAAGACTAAGGCCCGCCAGCCGCTGTACGTTAAATTAAGCCCCAATGTCACCAGCATTACGGAAATCGCAAGAGCCGCCGAAGCGGGCGGGGCCGACGGGCTTTCATTAATAAACACGCTCCTCGGAATGAGGATCGACATCGAAACAAGGGCTCCGATACTGGGTAATAAAACAGGCGGGCTTTCCGGCCCCGCGATACTGCCGGTGGCCCTGCGGATGGTGTACCAGGTTTATGAGGCCGTAAAAATCCCGATTATCGGCATGGGCGGGATAATGACCGGCGCGGACGCCATTGAGTTTATGCTGGCCGGGGCCAGCGCGGTAGCTGTCGGCACGGCGGGGCTTATCGATCCTGTGGCCCCTCTGCGGGTTATTCAAGGGATAGCGGAGTATTTGACCGCACATGGATATAAAAACCCCGCTGAAATAGTTGGCGCGGCGCACTAAATAAAGGAGGAAGATTATGAACAGAGAACAGCTGGCAAGGGCCATTTATGATGCGTCGCATATAACGGGGGAGTTCCTGCTGCGCTCGGGGCAGATTTCAAACGAGTATTTTGACAAGTATATGTTTACATCTGATCCTGTATTACTTGCTGCTATTGCCGAAGGCCTTGCGGCGCTTGTCCCGGACGGGACGGAGGTTATCGCCGGGCTTGAGATGGGCGCGATTCCGCTTGCCGCCGCCCTGTCGGGCCGGACGGGCCTCCCGGCTGCCTACGTCCGTAAGACGGCTAAGGAATACGGCACGCGACGCCTCTCTGAAGGGGCGTCCGTCGCGGGAAAAAGAGTTTGCGTAATAGAGGACGTTGTTACCACCGGGGGGCAGATACTCCAAAGCGTCCCTGCCCTGCGGGAGCTGGGGGCCGATATCGACACCGTTTTATGTGTGATTCAGCGTAATCCCGGCGCGGGGGAAATATTGGCGGAACAGGGGTTGAAGCTCTTGCCGCTGTTCACGATGGAGTATATTAAATCTCTTTATTGCGGCCAATAGCAGGATTATTGAGGTTTATGATGTTATGAACACAGGACAACCGACACATTGTCCGAGGCGCTTCCCCGTGGTATCATGGCGCGGAGCGCCTCGGCTTTT
>JAISVU010000378.1 GCA_031271375.1 Clostridiales bacterium
TAGAGAAATTGTCAAGAGAAATAACAAAAAACAAAGTGGCTTTAGATGATTTTTAGTTATGTTTTTCCTTGACATTTTTTATGCTATGTGTTTAGCTATATATTATCCACAACGAGGCATTTTGTCTCATTTTTGGTAAAATATCCGTATATTGGCAAGGAGGTGCGCGGAATTGGGAAAGCGAGGCGCCGGCGTATCCGAGGCGGCCTTCAGGACTTTTATTTTGGTTCTGGGCCTTGCAGCGGGCTTGATCCTGATAATCAACTTATCCAGGACGCTGGGTGTCTACGCGATTTTTACCTATATTATATTAACGTCATCCGGTTTTGTTTGTCTGCGGATCTTAACGCCTTCAGGCAAGAGCAACGCGTCGTGGGTAATTTATATGCTGTTCGCGCCGGTCTTTTGGCTTGCGCCGTTTTTTATATGGGGCAGGGGTTACGCGGCGCATAAACGGCGGGATAACCTGGAAAGAGCCGAAAAAAAATTATCTGCACGCAGGCTTGAAGACGAAGAAGACTTATTATCGGAAACATTGCGTTTAAGCGCGGCGCATCCGCAGGCGGGGCTTGGCGCAAAACTCCTTTATGATAAGGGTTTCCCTGTCCGCTCATACACATCATATGCGTATTATCCCGATGCGAAAGCTCTGTATGAAGCTGTTTTGACGGATTTAAAGAACGCCGAGAAGTTTGTGTTTATTGAGGAAAGCAAAGTGGAAACGGGGCTGCTTTGGGATAGGATAAAGATCATATTGATTGAGAAAGCCGCTAACGGCGTCGAAATAAGGATATTGACCGGCGCGGGAGGAGAGGGTGAGATAGGGGTCGACATCTTCCGTGAACTGGACGTTCATGGAATGAAAGTATTAAGGTTACAAGCCGGCGCCTCATTTTTTAAGCAGTGGCTACCGGATTCACCGGAGACTCGCGGTATTGTCGTTATTGACGGCGTCATCGCCTATTCGGGTCCATCCTATATACCCGCCGGAGGAGCGGGCGCGAGCTTTCAAGGCGCGGGTATACGCTTGACAGGCAGGGCGGCTTGGAGTATGACTTCGGCTTTTATAGCGATGTGGGAGGCCAAGAGCGGTGAAGCGCAAGATAATAATACCGCGTTATATGAGCCTAAGAAAGAAAAAAGTACAGTAGGCAATGGTTTTGTGCTGCCTTTCATCGATAAACCCGCTGATCATGCAAAGAGTATCCTTCAAACAATTCGACTAAGGATAATTAACGGCGCGTCCCGGTTTATTTACATATCACTGCCGTTGCTCCATACAGACAGGGCTTTAGAAGAAGCGCTTATAACCGCGGCTTGCTCCGGGGTGGATATCCGTATCGTTATTACCGGCTGCGACAGAAGAATCAATATAACGACCAGCAGAGGGGCATATTTACGGCTGCTTGGCGCAGGGGTGCGGATATTTGAGCAGGACTTGAACAACGCGGGTGCGACTACTTGCGTTGTTCTATGCGATGATGATCAGGCGGTGATAAGCTACTCCGCCGATATTACATCCGCTTGTTCATACGGCAACGCGGTATGGCTCTGCTTCGTTGACGGACTTGAGGATATAAAAAAGAACTTTGAGCTTATGCTCGACGCCTGCGTAGAAATAAGCCCGGAAATCTGGAAAAATAGCCCTTTATTAACGAAGATATCAAGCGTGGTTGCTAGAAGTTATCAAGGGCTGCTGTAAAAGAAATGGCGGCTTAAAGCCGCCTAAAGAATTCGTTGCTGAAGCAACCTTGAAAGGTTACGACTGAAAGTCGTCGTCCCCTATTTTAAAATCCTTCATGTCATTTCTTTCCAAACTTTCTTCTAAAAAGTTTTTAATGATGTCAATCGTTATACTCCCCAGCGTAGCGCAAAAGTAACCCCTTTCCCATAAATGCTGTCCCGAATAATGGTTCTTGAGTTCCGGGAATTCATTTTGGATTAAATGTGACGATCTCCCCTTCAGTATTTGAGCGATAAAACTAGGGGCAAGATTCGTCGGACAGGAGAGCTGTATACGTACATGATTTTTTCCGACGGCTCCATTGATTATCCTTATCCCTTTAGATATGCAGCTTTGGGATATAAGTTCTCGCACTCTGGAAGCAATCTGGCCTATCAGCACCTCGTGTTTGCCCTTTGTCGTCCATATAAAATAGTATTGAATATTGTGTATTGTATGGCTTCCATGCTCATAATCTATCAAGTAAATCCATCCACCTTCCTCGATGTGGCTGGTTATGGCGGCTTTCAGCCGCCTTATGAGATCACCGCCTTTCAGGCGGTGTCATTGTCAAGTATTACGGTAAACGGCCCGTCGTTGTCTAAACTAACGGTCATATGCGCCCCGAATACCCCGCTTTGAACATGTGAAAACAAACCCTTACAGGAGCTGATAAAATGAAAGTATAACTCCTTTGCTAAATCCGGAGGCCCTGCCAACGTAAAGCTGGGGCGGTTCCCCTTACGGCAGTCGGCATACAAAGTGAACTGTGATATTACCAGTATCTCGGCATTAATATCGGCTGAGGAAAGATTGGTTTTGCCGTCCTTATCCTCAAAGACGCGTAATTTAGCGATCTTCTCGGCCATCTTCTCCGCGATGAGCGGCGTATCCGTTCCGCTTACCCCTAAAAAAACGACGAATCCGGCTTTTATCGCGCCGACAACCGACCCGTCAACAGTAACACTGGCGCCGCTGACGCGCTGTATAACGGCCCTCATAGCGGCGACGCCTTCATCAGAGCTGTCGAGAGCGGAGGCAAGTGTAATATATCATCGTTGTATGAAGGCAATTCGCCTCCGGCGGACAATGCGTCCGACATTATTACATTCTTTATTTCAAAGTCAATCGGCTCGTTCGCAAGGTTATGCAGTATAATAACGCTTAGGCCTTCCCAATCGGCAGAATAGGCGCAGATACGGTTATCGCCCGTGTCTATCGCGGTGACTGTTCCTCTGGCTATCTCGGGGTATGACTTCTTCAGCGCAAGGATCTCCATGTAAAACCGCAAAAGGGAGTCCCCATCCGTCAGCTGTTCCTCAACACCCTGTTCAAGACCCTGAGCCTGATCCGCGCCTACGGGCGGATTGGGGCGGCCTGCGTCGTCCGCGGCGGAAAACAGCATAGGAAGGCGTTTGTTTTCATCCCTGCCGGAGCCGGTCATTCCGATTTCCTCGCCGTAATAAATAAAAGGCGAGCCGGGCATTAGCAAATAAAGCGCAGCGGCCATCTTCATTGTCTTTATGTCGCGCATAAGCATACCCGAGCTGCGGGCGATGTCATGGTTGGTCAGGAAAGGCGCGTCTATAGCGTCTGGATTGGCTTCGCGGATATCGCGCTGCCAGGATTCTATGCGGCTGGCAAGATTAAAACCCCTGCCAGACCGCATATTATTTACCAGCGCTCCCTGAGCCTGTGCGAAGGGAAAGTTAAACAAGCTGTCTATACCTTTATAATGTCCCAGGATCACCCCGCCGTCTGACCAAACCTCCCCAACGAGATATACATTGGGATTATATTTCTTGCATGTCTCTTCCAGCCATGCAAGAAAATCCGCGTTCTTCTCGGCGTTTTGCTCGTAATAGTGCATTGGCGCGTCCAGGCGGAAGCCGGCAACCCCTTTATTTAGCCAGAACGCGACGATTTCCTCTATTTCTTCCCGCACTTCCGGATTATCCAGGTTCAAATCCGGCATGTGAGAACCGAAATTCCCGTAATAATAGGTCCCGTTGCCGGCGCTGTGCCGGTTCGCCCCCTGCTCGGGATAGAACATATAGTAATCGCCCGCTTTATCGGATTGGAACCAGGGATGAAGGTTTGACGTGTGGTTCAGCACAAGGTCAATGATAAGAGATACGCCCCGCTTATTACATGCTTCAATAAGCGCGTCGAAATCCTCCATCGTCCCGTACTCGGGGTCTATCGCCATATAATCCGTAACGTCATATTTATGATAGCTGGGCGACGGCCCTATCGGCATAAGCCATATCCCGTCAATGCCCAAAGTCTCCGTCAGATAATCCAGCTTCTGGGTAACGCCGTTTATGTCGCCCATCCCGTCCCCGTCTGCGTCATAAAACCCGCCGACGAATATCTCGTAAAAGTTCCGGTAATTATCAGATTCGGCGCTCGTCTGCCCCGCCTTTGAAACGCAGCCGCACAGCATAACAGCCGCCGCAAGAACGCAAATAAACCTCTTCATCCCTTAACCGCTCCTCCCGTGACCCCGCCCACATAGTATTTCTGCATCGCAATGAATAAAATCGTAATCGGAATGGCAATCAGCACCGCGCCTGCGCAGAAGCGGGTATAGAACTCGTAGATGTTCTCGCGCTCAAGCATACGGTACAGGCCCACGGCAATAGTATAGTTCTCGTATCTGTCCTTCATAATGACGCTGGCGAAGATAAAGTCCACCCACGGAGCCATGAAGGATGTTAGAATCGTATAGGTTATCGTGGGCTTGGACATAGGAAGGACTATCTTCCACATCACCTGCGAGCGCGTCGCCCCGTCCAGGAGGGCCGCCTCGTCCATTGAGCGCGGGACGGTGTCGAAGAATCCCTTCGATATATAATAGCTCATACCCGCCCCGCCGGAGTAAACCAGCACAAGCGAAGCCAAAGACTGCTCCATCCCGATGGCCTTCAGCACATGATACACGGCGATCATGGACATAAACCCGGGGAACATGCCCAGCACCAGCACTACGTTCATCATCGGCGTCCGCGATTTAAAGCGCAGGCGGCTAAAAGTATACGCCACCATCAGCACAAACAGCGTTGATATGATGCAGGAACAGAGGGCTACGATAAAGGTATTGGCGTACCAGCGCGGGTAATTGAACAAACCCGTTTCCGTGAAGAGCCTGGTATAGTTGGCCATTGTCCAGCCCCTGGGGAAGAGGTACGTCGTGTACGCGCCGTTCTCGGCCCTGAAGCTAGTCATAACCAGCCAGGCCAGCGGCACCAGCCATATTACCGACAGCAGACCCAGCGGCAAGTGCCGTAAAAAACCTTGAATTGCCCGAAGCATATTCTTGAATATCTTCACGAGAACACCTCCTCCTCCCTGACGGATTTAGACCGGTTGTAGAATATAAGGGACAGCCCTCCGCAGATGATAAATATGATAATGCCTATCGTGGAAGCCAGGTTATAATCCTGGAAGTCCACCGTAAGGCGGTAGAGCCAGGTAACAAGCAAGTCCGTCTCCCCGCCCTGGTAATAGTTGAGGCTGCGCGGCCCGCCCTGGTTAAGCAGGAAGATGACGTTGAAGTTATTAATATTCGCTATAAACTGGGTTATCAGGTACGGCGTCGTTACAAAGAGCATATATGGAAGCGTGATTTTCCGAAAGGTCTGGAAGCGGTTCGCTCCGTCGATGTAGGCGCTTTCGTAGAGGTCGGCAGGGATGTTCATTAAGATGCCTGAGGTTATCAGCATTGTATACGGTATACCCACCCACACATTAACCAGTATTACGGTTATTCGGGCCAGCGTTCCGGAACTGAGGAACTGTACGCTGTCATTATTCGCTATAATCCCGAGGGTTCTCAGCAGCACGTTCACGGCGCCCTCGTCATTCAGCAATATCCCCATAAGGCGCAGGGAGACGAATTGCGGCACCGCGATAGTCATTACGAATATCGTGCGCCAGAGTTTTTTTAGCCTGATCTTTTTACCGTTGATATAGAGGGCAAGCAGCATCCCCAAGAAGTAATTCGTAAACGTAGCGAAGACCGCCCAGATGATGGTCCAGATGAAGATATTGACAAAAGTCCTCGCCCAGACGGGATTTGCCCAAAATATATTTTTGAAGTTCTCAAACCCGACCCAGGTGAACAGGTTGCCCGGGGGCTGGTGGTTCTGGTCGAAGTTGGTAAAGGCCATCAGTATCATAAACATCAGCGGGAGGATTGTAAAGGCGAAAACTCCGAGCCCAGGGAGGATAAGCAGGGATTTATGCAGATTGCTGTCAAATAGGGCCTTGATCTCGTCGATTACCGACGGCGGTTTCTTGCCTTCCTTCCGCAGCTGTTCGGCTTTATAAGAAGCCTGCACGCTCTTAACCGCGAAGAAGATAAAAAATACAACCATAAAGATAGCCAGTACACCGAACAGTAATATTAGCATCGAGTTTTCGCCCTGCTGGAGGACGTTTATCCCGATAGCCTCGTCAAAGACCCAGCCCTGCTGTTTTGTTCCCAGCGTTCCCAGCTTGCTTATATACCCCGCGCCGGAGACCAGCATATAATAGAAAAACAGCGCTTCCACCGCGAAGAACGCCAGCCCCTTTATTATCTGGCCCCGGACGACAGACCCAAGACCGAATATAACCAGACTTAACTTTGTAAAGATATCGCCTTTCGACCAACTTCTCACTGTCAGCCCCCCCTATTGGAACCGCTGATTAAGATAAGCTCGCTCTCAATTTGCGTCGCCTTGAAGCGTTGGCGACCAAGAAGACGGCTTCGCCGTCGTGATGAGCATTTCGCTTTGCGAAATGCGTGGGCTGTTCGCTAAATTTTTCGCGAGCTTTTGATTTAATCAGCGGTTATTATAGCGGTTCAACTTTAGATGTAACAGAAATATTTTTCATCTTCGCGCTAGAAGCGTTGCGCGAAGACGCTCCGCTGTGAAAAATATTTTTGCATTGAATTAAAGTTGAACAGCCATATTCAAGACAGGGCGGCACAATGGCCGCCCCTGCTGTTGATTTAACCTATTACCTCTTACATATTACCTCAAATCACTGTAAAGTGATTTGCTCCACCATCATATCCAAGAACTCGGGGATCGTCTGGCTGGTGTCCTGGTTTACCATAGCCTGGCCGAAAGCCTCGGCGGGCGTCCAGTATCCGCCCAGCACGTTCGTCTGCGAAGAAGCGAACTGGCTCTGCAGGGACAGCGCCGCTAACGGCAGGTTAGCAAGCACGGCGTCGCTGGAGGCGGCGTTGATGTTGGAGGGGCCAAGCTGACGCACTTCGTAGCGGGTAAGCTGGCTTTCTTCGTTTGTGAGCCATTCGGCCAGCGCCATCGCGTCCAACGGGAATTTGGTCTGGCTATTGACGCCGATGAGCTTGTATCCGCCGAAGCTGGACATCTGCACCTGCTCGCCGTCCAGCGTAAAGGTGGGGAGCTTGGTAGCGGCGTAGTTCTCGCCCAGCTTCTCCTCCATCGATGCGGCGTTCCAGGTTCCGGAGACGCCGGCGGCGATAGTGTCGCCCATGCCGCCCTGGAGGACGGCGTCGTCGCCGTCAAGATAGGCTTCGTCGCCGCAGAGCGCGAAGATGGCCTCGCCGACCTTTACGCCGGTTTCGTTGTTAAAATCGCAGAGCTGCGCCCCGTCTTCGGTCAGCTCAAGGGAGCCGCCCGCGCCGAGGAAGAAGCTGGCGACGTACCAGCCGTTGGATATATCCATCAAAAACTGCTTGCCGGCCGCGTTGCAGGCTTCAAGGATGCCGTCCAGCGTTTGAACCTGCTCTTCGCTGATTACGCTTTTGTCATAATAAAGGAAGTAACCGTTATCGGCGGTCATGGGATAGGCGTACAGAGCGTCGCCAACGGAGGCGGACTCAATGGCTCCCGCAACGTTCGCGGCGATAATCGCGTCTTTGTTCAGCGTTACTTCATAGAGCGCCCCGGCGTTGGTCAGCGTATAAAGCTGGTCATTGGGGAACGCGAATACATCGGCCGCCGCAGTCGGGTCTTCAAGATACCGCGCCGCCGCGTCGGGCTCGCCCACTACGCCCAGCTGGATGTCATACTGTTTGTCCGGGTTGGCGGCGATAAAGGCGTCTACAAGGCTTTTGGTAATGTCCTGGTCGTCCTGGGAGGCCCATACCCTGAGGGTCACGGTCTCGGCCGGGGCCTGAGGAGCGGCGGGAGGGGCGGGTTCGTCGGTCTGGCACGCGGCAAAGCCCATAGTCAGCGCAGCGGCCATCAGCAGCGCGGCGCCTTTTTTAAGTAAACCTTTCATTCAATTACTTCCTTCCGTTTTATTTTATAAACCATACATAACATATCACATGCGGGAGACTTTGTCAAGAACAGTTGCACAATCGGCGCGTCTGTGGTATAAAGGTATTGAAAGATTTGCACAAGAGAGGACAGAGATATAAAACCTTATGAAGAGAATATTGCTTCTCGCGACAGGCGGGACGATAGCGTCGAAGGAATGCGGCGGCGGGCTTTCGCCGACACTTGTTTCGCGGGATATTACGGATTATCTGCAGGAGAACGGGACTGGGCTTGGCCTCGACTGCAGCGTTGACTGCGAGGACATATTGAACCTGGACAGCTCGAACATCCAACCCGAGGAATGGCAGTTTATCGCCCGCAAGGCCTATATGGCGCTCCCCGCCTATGACGGGGTTATAATAACCCACGGGACGGACACTATGGCGTATACGGCGGCCGCGCTGTCGTTCATGCTGCGTAATGTCCATAAGAGCGTGGTACTGACCGGTTCACAGCTTCCGATAAACGCGCCGCTGACCGACGCAAAGACAAACCTTTACACGGCGATGTCGGCGGTGGAGCACGGAATAACCGGCGTAACCGTGGCGTTTGACCGAAAGATTATTAATGGAGCGAGGGCGGTGAAGATAAGCACGATGGGCTTCGACGCCTTCGAGAGCGTCAACGCACCGTACATGGGCCGGATAATGGCCGACGGTATGAGGGTGAACAGCCGTAAAACCGTGGATTTCGACCCGGTTCTGCCGCCGGCGCTGTATGACAGCCTCTGCACCGACGTGTTTTTATTAAAGCTGATCCCCGGAACGAAGCCGGAGATATTCGACGCGCTGGCGGCCTGGGGCTATAAGGGTATTGTTATCGAGGCCTTCGGTTCCGGCGGAATGCACTACCTTAACAGAGATCTGCTGGAAAAGCTGAGGCTTATGCGTGAGAAAAACATCGCGGTGGTGGTATGCAGCCAGTGCCTCTATGAAAAAAGCGACCTCAGCGTTTATGCCGTAGGCCGTAAAATCCTGGACAACGGGGTGATCCCCGGGCTGGATATGACCACCGAAGCGGCGGTGGCGAAGCTGATGTGGGCTTTGGGGCAGGAGGGCATAGACGGCCCGGAGGCGGTGGCGGAAGTGTTTAGTAAGAATATAGCGGGGGAAGTTGACGCTCCGCGCTAGAGCCGAGATAAGAAGGGCTCAGATAAAGAAGAGCCCAGATAAAGAAGAGCCCAGAACTCAGATAGTTACTGCTAGGAAGGCTAAAGCTTGAATACTAGGTTACAGCTTGGTGAGCACCGGTTTTTCTTAAAGTAATTATCTGGGTTCTGTGCTCTCGGTTCTGGGCTCTAGTCTAGGCTCTCGGCTCTAGCATGAAATCCTCTTCGCTCACGTCGATATAGTAATAGGTCTCCCCCTGCTCCTCGTAGCTTTTATACATCCCCGCGACGATGATAGGGGCGTTTTCTTCGGGGTAATCGCCAGGGAACTCATGTCCGCCGCGCCAGATAATCTCCAGGCCTTGAACGCAGCAGGCCGCAGCGTCGGGGATCAGCACATACTGGTAATAGTTGTCGGTGGGTTCCCAGTATTCGCTGTGGAAGAGGCCGTCGGTTCTTATCGTCTTGCCCACATATTCTTCGGGGTTCATCATCATGTTATATACAAGCGCGTATATGACATTGCTGTTCATGCCGACAAGGTCGAAGTCGTATACGGCGTTTTCCGCTTGTTCGTCCTGGGCTTTCACTTTGTTCTGGCACCCGGATGCGGAGAGGCATACAAGCGCCGCGACAAGTATGATTAACAGGTATTTCTTCATACTGGATTACCTCCATTTTGATTATACTCCCGCTTTAGAAAAACCTTATCCTTTAACAATATTCCGTCCTCATGCATGGGATGTCTGTAATTATCGGCGAAAAAATTCTCTATCGTATGAGAAAAAACGAACCCGCTGCGTTCATAAAATGAAACGGCGGCCGGTACGTTCCCGGTTCCTACATACATCACATTCCCGCGGCCAGCGTACTGTTCGCAGACATAATCGATAAGACGCCGGCCGTATCCCATGCGTTGATACGCTTCATATGTGGCGAGGTTCTGAATCTCGAATATGCCTTCGCCCTCGCGCGTGACGACGCACGAGCTTCGAGGCCCTCCGTCATAAAGGACGTAGAGGTCTCCCCTGTCCAGATACTTATCAATCATATCTTCCTGCTCGTCCGCAAGCAATAAGAGATCCAGGAATTGCTTTTTATTCTCCGTTATAAGTTTGATTTCCATATATCCCTATTTTACGCCGTTTGGATCATTGATACATTCGTCAAACTCCTGCTGAACCTCCCATAGAACCTCCACCAGGCCTGGGTCAAACTGGGTGCCTGCGCCGGCCTGGATAACATTCATCGACTCGTCGTGGGGCTCCGCCTGCTTGTAAACCCGCTGGGACCTCAGCGCGTCGTAAACGTCCACAATCGCAAGTATCCGGGCCGAGAGCGGTATATCCTCGCCCGAGAGGCCCTGGGGGTAGCCTTTTCCGTCCCAGCGTTCGTGGTGGTGAAGAGCCATGTCGCGGCTGTGCTTATAATATACGTCCCGGTTAAAGTCCATAATCGACTCAATGATCTGCCCGCCTATCGTTGTATGGGTCTTGATTATTTCGAATTCCTCAGGCGTCAGCTTACCGGATTTTTGCAGAATGCTGTCTGGAATGGCTATCTTGCCGATGTCATGGAGCGAGGCGGCTTTTAAGATAACCTCATGGTTCATTCCGGTAAGTTTCTTTCTGTATTTCGGATACTCCAACATCCGGTTTACCAGTATCTCGGTAAGCCGGGACATGCGCTTGACATGCTGGCCGGACTCCAGGTTCCTGTACTCGATAATCGTGGCCATCGTCTCGATCATGCGGTCCTTCGCCGCAGTCAGTTCCGCCACTTTTTTATCTACGGCGGCTTCCAGCTTTTTTCGGTAATTAAGCAATTCCATGAAATTATTAACCCTGAGCTTAACCACGTCGGGTACGAAGGGCTTTGAGATATAGTCGACCGCTCCGGCGTTCAGGCCCTGGAGCTCGGACTTGTCATTGTCCGCGGCGGAAATAAAAATAACGGGAATATTTTCGGTTTCCGGCTCGCTTCTTAGAATGGACATCAGCTCAAAACCCGAAATATGCGGCATGATGATATCCAGCAGCATGAGATCGGGAATGACCTTCTTTTCGTATATCAGCTCCAGCGCGTCCTTCCCGTCAACCGCCTGTATGATGTAGTAGCTCTCTCCGAGAATGGCTTCCAACAGCATACGGTTTGTGTCAGCGTCGTCCACAATCATAATGATGCCGTTTTTATTCATTGCGCTTCCTCCCGTTTCTTTCAAGAGTTTTTCAAGAGTTTTTCAACAGTTATTCTTATTCGCCCGATAGGTATTGCTGGAGTTTTATCCTAGCCCTGGACAGGCGCGACTTGACGGTTCCCATAGAGAGCCCCGCCGTTTCCGCCAACTCTTCATAACTGAGGCCGCCGATATCGCGCAGCACTATTAGCTGCTTATACTTGACCGGAAGCCGGTTTATCGCACGTTGAATATGTTCCTGCCGTTCCTTACTGAGGAGCCTTTCTTCCGGCCCGGGGCCGTCCGACTTGAACTGGGGCGTGAACTCGCTGTCGCCGGCTTCTATTATCTTGTTAAGCGACTCGTCGCGCTTGCCTTTGCGCCTGCGCAGCTCGTCAATACATGTATGGTTGGTAATCGTCGTTACCCAGCTCTTGAAGGAGCGTATGTCATGGCATTTATGAAGGTTGTTATAAACCTTGATTAGGGTTTCCTGAGAGGCGTCGCGCGCGTCCTGCGTATTGCCAAGCATTCGGAACGCCAGCGTGAATATTAACTTTTCATAATCCGCTATAAGCATTTCAAAGGCTTGCCCGTCACCCCGTGCCGCGCGCTCAAGCAGAGCCTCGCCTTCTACGCCGTTCCACGCCATTCAATATACCTCGTAACTAGGAGCTGGGACTTAGAGCCTAGAACCTAGATTTTTACCTGCAATTTATTATAGCTTATTGTTACTTGAATATCAACGGTAAAATTAATGCCCGCCCCCTATCATTTCCAGCAGCCAAACGATATTTTCGCCCAGCCTGCGCATTGTTCTTACGCCTTCGGCGTCTTGGTCGTAATCGCCGGGCCGCATAGAGAGGCTCATGTTCCAGTATGTGCTGCCCGGGACGATCATATCATTTATAAGGAAGAAATGCTGAATCGAATCCAGCGTATGTATGCCGCCGGCCCGCCTTACCGCGGCGCCTATCTTGCGGCTTAAGGAACGCCCGTCCCTGCCCGATATATAACCGCAGCGGTCTATAAGGGCCTTCGTTTCCGCCGTGAGGTCGGAATAATAGGTGGGGGAGCCAATAATTATCCCGTCGGCGGCCTTCATTTTTAAGTAGAGTTCATTTACCCAGTCGTCGATTTCGCAGCGTCCGGGATGCTCCGCGCATTTGCCGCAGGCGGCGCAGCCGCGCACCGCTCTTCCTCCGGCCTGATAAATCTCGGTTTGGTATCCGGCTTCGGCGCAGACACCGAGGACGGTCGAGAGCATCCGGGCCGTATTACCGGCGGGGTTGGGGCTGCCGTTAATCGCGAGAACATTCATGAAGCGACACCTCTTTCTCTATATTAATTAGAAGGGACGGTGTAATTAGAACACCATCCCATTCTAACATAAACATTTTTAAATATCCACAAATTTATGATTCTATTTCGATTCGTCTGCTGATGTCGGCCCGTTCGCCTTTGTCTACCGCGACGACGAGAATGCCGCCGTCGAGACGCGCCTTGATTCCGTCGCGTTTGCAGTTGACAAGGCGAAGGCTTCGGCTCATGGAGCCTGAGCGGCGCTCCCTGTGAATATAGTTCCCGTTTTCGTCATTGACGCTCTCCCGCTTGTTGACTGCTATCGTAAGAAGCTCGCCGTTTAAGTCAAGCACGAGCTCTTCCTTGCTTACGCCGGGAAGCTCCGCCTCGATGATATACTGCTTATCGGTCTCCCTGACGTCTAACTTAACAGTCTGCGGAAAATTCCAGCGCGGCGGCC
>JAISVU010000407.1 GCA_031271375.1 Clostridiales bacterium
ACCTTCGTAGCCGCGGTCTTGCCGCTCCCTGTGCGCCCCGTTATCCCAATAATCATAGCTTCGCCTCATACCAGGAGCGGCCCGTGCTGACGTCGGCCTTTAACGGCACCGACAACGCCGCCGCGCCTTCCATCTCGGCTTTTAACAGCTGGGCCGCGGCTTCGGCCTCGGCTTCGGGGGCCTCGACCAGCAGCTCGTCGTGCACCTGGAGTATAATACGGGCCTTCAGCCCTTCGGCTATAAGCCGATTATATGTCCTAATCATCGCTATCTTGATAATATCCGCCGCGCTGCCCTGTATCGGCATATTCATCGCGGCCCGCTCGCCGAACATGCGCGTGTTGCGGTTGGGTGAGCGGAGCTCGGCTATCTCCCGCCGCCGCCCCATTATCGTGGTGGTATAGCCCAGGCGCTTCGCGTTTTTAACGGTGTCCTCCATGAATATCTTGACGCGCGGATACCTGCGGAAATAACCGTTGATATAGTCCTCGGCCTCTTTAAGCGTAATGCCCAGGTCGTGGGCCAGCGAAAATGCGCTCTGCCCGTAGATAATGCCGAAGTTGACGGTCTTCGCCACCCGTCTCTGCGCTGGGGTAACATCCGCGAGAGCGGCGCCAAACACCTCCGACGCCGTGATGCTGTGAATATCCAGGCTGTTCGTGAACGCGTTTATAAACGTTTCGTCCCCCGACATATGGGCAAGGACGCGCAGCTCAATCTGCGAATAATCCGCGTCGATGAACAGGCATCCGTCTGCGGGGATAAAAGCCCTGCGCAGCTCCCTTCCCAGCTCCGTGCGCACCGGGATGTTCTGCATGTTCGGCTCGGCGCTGGACAGACGCCCCGTTGAGGTCACGGCCTGCGTAAACGTCGTGTACACGCGGCCCGTGGTTTTATCCATCGCGGTAAGCAAGCCGTTGGCGTAGGTGGATTTCAGCTTCGTCAGCTGGCGGTATTCCATTATCGCATGGACGGCGGGGTGTTTGTCTTCCAGGCGTTCAAGGACGTCGGCGGCGGTGGAGTAGCCCGTCTTCGTCATCTTGCCGCCGGGGAGGCCCAGCCGCTCGAAGAGCACGGCCCCCAGCTGTTTGGGGGAATTTATATTAAAGCTCTCCCCAGTAAGATTATATATATCGGCTTGGAGCCCGTCAATCCTTTTTCCCAGCAGATTTCCGTATCTGGCAAGCTCCGCCCCGTCAACGCGGACACCGAGGCGTTCCATATCCCGCAGGACGCGTATCAGCGGCATTTCTATATTATTGAACAAAGGCGTTATACCTTGCCCGTCCATCGTCTTTTCCAGCGTTGCGCGGGTTTTTAGCAGTTCCGCCGCGCTCTCTTTCTTAGCGGCGCCTGCTCCTGTGACATTGGAGAGAAACACGGAGAGCATCACGTCAAAGTCCACGTTCTCCAGGCTTATTCCGTAAGCGTCGAGGCGCTTCGCGTCGGCTTTCGCGTCCCAGGCGGTTTTCTTAACGGCGCCTTCGAAGAAGGGCTTCAAAGCCGTCAGTATCCGTTCTTCCTCCAGGCCGCCGAACGGGGATTTAATTATATATTCGCCGCCCTGCGCCGCGAAGCTGAACCCCTCGAAGACGCCGTCCCTGTCCAATATAAGATACGCGGCTTCGCTTGCGTTGTTTAACAATAAAACAGCTTCGCCTGCGCTTATTTCCTTTGCGGGGGCGGCTTCGTCCGGCTTGCTCAGGGCCTGGAACTTAGCGTACATGCTTTTGAATTCCAGCCGCTTGACAATCTCATAAGCCGCCTGGCCGTATACGTCGGGTTCCTTAATGCCGTTAATATCAAAGGCTATCGGAACGTCGGTCATTATCGCCGCCATTTTCTTGCTGAGGAGGGCCTGCTCGCGATAGGCAATCAGGTTCTCGGAAGCCTTCTTTGGCGTGATTGTTCCGGCGTTGGCTATCGCTTCTTCAACGGAGCCGAACCGCGCTATAATCTTGCAGGCGGTCTTCTCGCCTATCGAAGGCACGCCGGGTATGTTGTCCGAGGCGTCGCCCCAGAGGGCCTTTACGTCTATAAATTGCAGCGGGGTTACGCCGTAGCGTTCTATCACGTCTTTCGCGAAATACGTTTCCGCGACGGCGGCCCCGGCCTTTGTCGTGGGTATCTTGACGCATACGGCGTCGGTCGCGGTTTGAAGCAGATCCCTGTCGCCCGTTATTATCATCGGCGAAAGCCCGGCTTCGCCGCAGCGCTTCGCGAGCGTCCCCAGTATATCGTCGGCCTCATAGCCTTCCAGCTCCAATATCGGTATGCCCAGGGCCTCGATGACGGCCTTTAGCAGCGGTATCTGGGGCCTCAGCTCCATCGGCATCGCCTCGCGCGTGCCTTTGTAAGCGGCGTAGAGCCTGTGCCGGAACGTAGGCGCGGGAAGGTCGAAGGCCACGGCGGCCCAGCGGGGCTGTTCCTCCTCGTACAGCTTATAGAACGTGTTGAGGAAGCCCAGCACCGCGTTCACATGCTCCCCGGCGCTGGTTGTCAGCGGGGGCAGCGCGTAAAAAGCCCGGTGGGCCAGGCTCATGCCGTCCAGGAGGATTATTTTGTCGCCCATGTGTTGTCTCCTCAAGTTAATAGTTATATAATATAGGAAAATGCTAACTTTTTCAAGGGGATAATCGTGGGGAACGCTAAAAAATGGGCCGGGACAATAGATAGGATACTCCAGCTGATATATCCGCCGCGCTGCGGGTTTTGCGACGCGGTTATGCCCTGCGGGGCGGAATTCCTTATATGCGAGGAATGCGCGGAACGGGCGGAAGCGGGGAAACTGGACAGTCAAGACCTTGTCCAGCCCGTTGAAAGCGAGCTGTTCCGCGTGTTTTCGGCGTTTCCGTACAGCGGGGCGTACAGGGACGCCGTCGCGCGCTTTAAATTTGAGGGGCGGAAGGGCATGGCGGCGGAGCTGGGCCAGATGATGCGGCGGGTTACGGATTCCTACGTCTTCCGGGAAGCAATGAAGGACTGCGAGGTATTTGTCCCGGTGCCGTTACATAAAGGCCGCCAACGGTTAAGGGGGTATAACCAAGCGCTGCTGTTGGCGGATGTACTGGGAGAGCTTTATAATAAACCGGTCGCGGACTGCCTTAAACGCGTGAAACGGACAAGCCCGATGGCCAAGCTGTCCCCGGAAGGCCGCGCAAAGAACATAAAGGACGCGTTCAAAGTGACGCAGCCCGAGGCGGTAGCCGCAAAGAGCGTTATGCTGATAGACGATATCTTCACAACAGGGGCAACGGCAAGGGAATGCGCCGCCGCCCTCAAGAAAGGCGGCGCGGGAAGGGTATGCGCGTTTACGTTTGCGAGGGCGTAGGGCTTAAATTTAGCTACTCTAAGATGTCGGAGTGGGTTCCGGTTTCAGAGAGTATCAGTATTAACTGGCCTTTATCGCGCTTATACACCAACACCCAATCATCCTTTATATGGCAATCGCGATAACCGCGTTTATCGCCCCGGAGCGGATGATCTTCGTATTTAGCGGGAAGAACCTGACCATCCGCGAGCTTCTTAATAACTTCAATAAGCAGCGCCATGTTATACCCACGCTTTTCCAGGGCTTTGTACTGTTTACGGAACAGCTTTGTTCGATGGATGCTATATTTCGTCATCATCGTCACCCAACAGCGAAGACATTAATGCCTCAACCGAGTTGAAAGGCCCCACGAGCTTCTCCTCCCCGCTCTCGATACGCTCGATAAGCGCTAGGGAATCGGCGTTTGAAAGGCGCGTAATATCCCGGCGCAGCTCAAAGGGTATGCCGTCGTGTACCAGCACCTGGTTGAAAAACAGCGTAATGGCTTGCGATGTGGTCATGCCCAGGTCTTCGAAGATATTTTCGACCTGTTCTTTCAGCTTGGAGTTGACGCGGACGCTGATGCGGCCGGTCTTGCTTTTTTCCATGATCATTTCAAATCACCCCACTATTATTATAACCGCGCAAGCGCAAAGTGGCAACCCAAATTTGCCTTATACTCCTTCTCGCCTAAAAGTTTCACTTCGTGAAACTCGAAGCGCGGCGCTTCGCTTGCACTAAGCCTGCGGTTTCGCAAGGCATAAATGCCTTGTTTAGGCGGAAGTCGTAAGGGGAGCTTGAGCTAGTAAAAGCCTCATGTGTGCAAGCGCACTGAGTCTTTTACTGCTCAAGCAGTATATCATATCGCCCGGATTTCGCATATGTTATAGTAACACATATTTAGGAGAATCTCGTATGACATTTCCAATGATGCGCAGGGTAATGGCGACGGCGGCCGCCCCTTACCCCGGGTACCTTATATCTTACGGCTCAAGGGGCGATCAGGTAAGACAGATACAACAGTGCCTCAATAACATTTCAAACAGTTATCCCCAAATAGGACGCCTCGCGGAGGACGGCGCGTTCGGAAACGCCACAAGGAACGCCGTCGTCGCCTTTCAGCGGGCATTCGGACTGACGGCGGACGGAATAGCCGGCCCCGCGACCTGGAACGGGATTATGCAGGAATGCCAGGCGTCGGGCGGGGGCGGCGCAGGCCCGGCGTACCCCGGCTGGCTTATCAGCATGGGCGCCACAGGCGACGCGGTAAGGCAAATGCAGCGCTACCTGAACATTTTGGCGAATACCTATCCTTCCATACCCAGGCTCTCCGAGGACGGAATATTCGGAAACGCCACAAGGAATGCCGTCGCCGCGTTCCAGCAGCAATTCGGGCTTTCCGCCGACGGGATTATCGGCCCCAATACATGGAACGCAATAGTGCAGGCGGTCAACTCTGGAAGCGGAGGCCCCGGTCAAGGCCCCGGCTCAGGCCCGGGAAGCGGCGGCGGTCAAGGCCCAGGTTCAAGCCCGGGAAGCGGCGGCGGTCAAGGCCCTGGCTCCGGCCCGGGAAGCGGCGGCGGAACGAACCCAGGCACAGGGAACGTCAGCGCCGACGAGGCGGACGTCTTGAACCTTATCAACCGGCAGCGCGCCAACAGCGGCCTCCAGCCCCTCGCCATAGATCCCCAGGTTCAAAACGCGGCGCGGTTAAAGGCCAAGGATATGGCGGACAACCATTACTTCGACCATAACTCGCCTACCTACGGCTCCCCCTTCGACATGCTCAAGAGCTTCGGCGTAAGTTACCGGACCGCCGGGGAAAATATTGCCGCCAACTCAAGCAACACCGGGGCCGTCACCAGCTGGATGAACTCGTCGGGCCACAGGGCGAATATCCTGAATGGCAACTATAATTACACGGGCATCGGGGTGGCCAGCGACGTTCAGTACGGGAAGAAGTACGTGCAGATGTTCATAGGGAAATGATGTAAACGCGGGTGGGCGGCGTTTTTTTAGGGCGGTGTTATGCCGCCCTTTTTGGGTTGTAAAATTTGGACAAATGTATTATAATAGAAACGTAAGCAAAAGAAAAACGAATAATAAATTCCAGGAGGATATCTATGCCCGATTTAAAAGGCTCCAGAACGGAGGCCAACTTGATGGCCGCCTTCGCCGGGGAATCACAGGCGCGCAACAAATACACCTATTACGCAGGCAAAGCCAAGAAGGACGGTTTTGAGCAGATCGCGGATTTCTTCACGCAGACCGCCGACAACGAAAAGGAACACGCCAAGATATGGTTTAAGCTGCTGCACGGCGGCGACGTTCCCGGTACTGCCGATAACCTCAAGGACGCGGCGGCGGGCGAGCATTACGAGTGGACCGATATGTACGCGAAGTTCGCCCAGGAAGCCAAAGGCGAGGGCTTTGATAATATCGCGCGTCTCTTTGAGCAGGTCGGCGCCATTGAGAAAGAGCATGAGGAGCGTTATCTCAAGCTCCTTGCCAGTGTCGAAGGCAACACCGTCTTTTCCGGCGGCGACGGCACGGTATGGCAGTGCCGCAACTGCGGCCACCTCCAAACAGGCAAGGAAGCTCCTAACGCCTGCCCTGTCTGCGCGCATCCAAAGGCGTATTTCCAGCTGGTACCGAGGAATTATTGACTGTTCACTATTAACTTTTATCTAAATAACGGGGGGACACAATGTTCGAATCCTTGAAAGAAATACGCGATTACTGCGATAAAAAAGGCATCCGCATGGCGGACTTTATGATGATTGACCTTAACGGGCGCTGGCGGCATCTTACGATGCCCATTGAGCGGCTCACAGAGGTTACGCTCCGGGACGGTATAGGCTTTGACGGCTCCAATTACGGGTTCGCATCCGTGGAAAAGAGCGACATGGTCTTTATCCCGGATTTGAAGACGGCTTATCTCGACCAATTCGCCGAGGTTCCCGCGATAGCTATGATCGGCGACGTATATGTCATCGACCTGCCCAACAACAGGCGCTTTGACCAGGATCCCCGGAACGTCGCGATCCACGCGCAGGAATATCTTAAGCAGACGGGCATAGCCGACGAGTTCAGGATAGGGCCGGAGTTTGAGTTCCATGTCTTCGACAGCGTCAATTTCCAGGTCAAGCCCAACATGTCCTTCTTTGAGGCAGACGCAGGCCAGGCCGAATGGAACTCCGACACCGACGGCACCGGGTATACGATGCGACGCAAGGGCGGCTATCACATGGCGCCGCCGCACGACAGGCTTTACGGCCTGCGCAGCAAAGCGTCGCTAATGATGGAAGAGCAGGGTATTATGGTCAAGTACCACCACCACGAGGTGGGCGGCCCCGGCCAGCTGGAGATTGAGGTGGAGTTCGGCGGGTTGCTTGAGATGGCGGACAAGACGATGATGACGAAACATATCATCAAGAACGTCGCCGCGTCCGAGGGGAAGACGGCCACGTTTATGCCCAAGCCGATATTCGACGAGGCGGGGAACGGGATGCACGTCCATATGCACCTGTTCAAAGACGGCAAGCCGCTGTTTTACGACGCGGCCGGGTATTCCCAGCTGTCAGACACCGCGCTGTACTTCATCGGCGGCCTGCTGACCCATGCCCGCGCCCTCTGCGGGCTTACAAACCCCAGCACCAACTCATACAAGCGCCTTACCCCAGGCTATGAAGCGCCGGTGACGATAGGCTACGCCACGTCAAACCGCAGCGCCGTAATCCGCATACCCGCCTATGCGAAAACGCCGGAAACCAAGCGCTTTGAGCTGCGCAGCCCCGACGGAACCTGTAACCCGTACTATGCCTATTCCGCAATTCTTATGGCGGGCCTGGACGGCGTAGCGAATAAGATAGACCCTGTCAAGGCGGGCTTTGGGCCCTATGACTTCAACCTCTATAACCTTCCAGACGAGGAAAAGGCCAAGATAAAGTCCCTGCCGTGTAACCTAAGCGAAGCCCTGGACGCGCTGGAGGCCGACCACGATTTCCTGACTAAGGGAGGCGTGTTCCCGCAGCATCTGATCGACCTCCTGATCGCGAACAAACGCAAGGAAGCCGCCAGGTATGACCAGCTGCCGCATCCCTTTGAGTTTGATATGTACTACGACCTATAAAATAAAACGGCGCTGTTCCAACATCCCTCCCCCGGTTAAGTTAATCAGGGGAGGGATGTTTTTTACCGTTCACGCTTACTTTTCATGTTATTCACGCAGATTTATTAATTATGGGTTCCCAACAGCTATACTGTAGAAGAAAATATTCAGTTGTCCAAGAAAGGGGTATTTTGAATGAGCGCAGAAAAGAAAGAAGAAAAGAAAGAAGAGAAGAAGGAAGTAAAGACTGAAGTAAAGATTGACGCCAGCCTACAGGAACAGGCCCAGGGCAACCCTCCCGCGGAGCCTGAGAATGACGCCGCATCAGCTGTACCCGCGGAAATTATCGCGCCGCCGGTTATAATCGACAAGGCGCAGCTGGACAAGACCATCCGCAAGAGCGTTTACGGCGCTATGGCCCTGGGCGTGGTTCCGTCGGTGGGGCTTAACATGGTGGCGCTTATGGCGCTTAGCCTTAACCTGACCCGGAAGCTCTCGAGGCGGTACGTCTCCGAGGCGTTTAAGAACTCAAGGGAATGGATCGCCGATAGGGTACGCGGAAAAGAAGCTGCTGCCAAAGCGTAAGCGGAATGAAAGATGAAAAGAAGAAGGGGAAGAAAACAAGCAATAAGCTGGAGCTGTTTGTATATACGCTGATTATCGCGCTGCTTGCGGTTCTGCTGTGGCCGTTTATTACCGCCACAGTGGAGGCGGGGCATGTGGGGTTCTATTACAGCAGGTTCTTTGGCGGCACCGTTACGGAAAGCTACTTGCCCGAAGGATTGCAATTCCTGCTGCCCTGGGACAGGATCATACTCTATGATGCCAGGGCCCAGAGCAAGGACTACAGCGTTACCGGGTCTTGGAAGCTATTGAGCGTTATAAGCGCGGTTATGTGGACGCGGAGGCCTTGTGGATAGAGCAGAGCGTCGTCAGCGAGGGGATGAGCGAGGCCTATCTGCGTTTCTTGGGCATCCAAGCCACCAGGGATCTGGCGGAATCCGACAACGCCAAGCTGGTTATTATCGGCGACAAGGACGGCCTTCCGCTGCTGCTTAACCCCGATAGCCTTACCGAATCCGAGACGCTGCCCTCCGGGATCACCGCCGACGAATATATCCGCCTCGGCGAGGAAGGCGCAAGGTTGGAGGATTTCACCGCCACTTACGACGCGATGATGGAGCGGATTGGAATGATGAACGAGGTGCTGGGCGAGATGGAGTCGCGGTTCCCGAAGGCCGACGAAAGCATCGGGGAATTGGGGATACAGCAGGAGAGCAATGTCCTTATAAAACCGGAGGGGGATTAATATTTCTTCGCGACGCTGCTGCTGACGCCGGTTATCGGGATACTGCTCGTCATTGTCTCAGGTAAAAAGAATGATAGTTAATAAAGACTTTTTGAGCTTCATTCTTGCCAATGTAGGCGCAAAAAAGAATCTGGTATATATCGCGACGTTCTTTAACGGCGTTTGCATGGCGGTGATGATGTACGCCCTTGCGGCGGGCTTTGACGGCTACGCGGCTGATAACGCGGTGCCGCTTAGGTCTATGCTGATGTTCGGGCTTCCGCCGCGAAGCTCTATCCCCATGAGCTGTCCGGCGGTATGCTGCAGCGGGCGCAGCTTGCGGCGGCGTTATGCCATAACCCGGCTCTCCTTATCGCCGACGAGCCCACCACCGCCCTTGACGTTACCGCCCAGGCCCAGATAATACGGCTGTTAAACAGGCTCAAGCGCGAGAAGAGACTGACTTTGTTTATCATATCCCATGACAGGGCTGTCGTGAACGCCCTGTCGGACAGACAGATCGCAATGAAATCGGGGAGGATTATCGGATGAACCCGCCGCTGCTGGCAGTTTCCGGGATCAGTGTCGCTTATAAGAGAGGGCTTTCGTCTAAGTATTCCGTTCAGGCGGTTCGCGGCGTCAGCTTTTCCGCCTGGCGGGGCCGGACGCTGGGGCTTATCGGCGAGTCCGGTTCGGGCAAGAGCTCGGCGCTTAACGCTGTCGCGGGGCTCGTGAAACCTATAGCCGGAGAGATAATCTTTGACGGCAAACCGGTGGGGAAAAGGAGGCCCGGTATGTCGATGATATTCCAAAGCGGGGCCATTGACCCTAAAATGAGAATAGCGGACGTGGTGGCGGAACCGCTGCGCAATCATAAACGTATGCCCGCGAAGGATGAACGCGCCGCCGTTATAAAGCTGCTGGAAATGGTAGGTCTGCCTTCCGCCTTCATGGAACGTCTGCCGTGGGAGCTTTCCGGCGGCCAGCTGCAACGGGCGGGCATCGCCAGGGCGCTGGCTCTTCGTCCTTCCCTTCTTTTGGCTGACGAGCCCGTGACCGCCCTTGACCCGGACGCGAAGGAACAGATCCTTGACCTGCTGGCCCGGCTGATTAAGGAATTCCGTATGGCCTGCGTGTTCGTTACGCATGACCTTGAGGCGGCTAGGTATCTCTGCGACGCTTTCTGCATAATGCAAAACGGCGAGATAGTAGAACGCGGCGGAGTATACCGAATTTTTAACGAACCGCAGCAAGCCTACACCAAGCTGCTGTTAGAATCCGGCGCCGTATGCGCAGGATAATACTCGGCTGCGCCGCGGTCTGCGCCGTTCAGCTTATCCTTATCAGCCTGCTGGTGTTCATCCTTTCCGAGTTAATGCCCGGCGACGCGCTGACCGGAAGGATAAGCCCAAGCATCACCGGCGAGAGGCTTAGGGAAATGCGCGGGCAAATGGGCTTTGACCGGCCCTGGGGCGCGCGTTATGCAAGCTGGCTCTCGGGGATATTCAAAGGGGACTTTGGCGTAAGTTTTTCCCATAAGTTACCGGTGGCGCAGCTCGTGGGGGAGAAGTTCGGCAACACGCTCCTGCTTGGGGCGTTCTCGTTCCTTATCTGCTACGCGCTGTCCGTCTCGTTTGGCGTAATCGCGGGAAGATACCGGGGAAGCTGGCCCGACAGGGCCGTGTCCTCCGGCAGCTACGCGCTTATGTCAATACCCCAAGCCGTCTTGGGTATCCTGGCTATCTTCATTTTCGGCTATACATTAAAGTGGCTTCCGCCGGGCGGCAGCGTCGATTCCGGCGTATTGGGGCCGCTGGCGCTGATAATGAGCAGATTAAGGCATTTGATCCTCCCGGCGCTTACGCAGCTTGTACGCGGAGAGGTCGCCGCCGGCCAGGAAGCGGAGTATATACTGTCCCTGCGTTCGCGGGGCGTCGCGCCTTCAAGGGTGTTTTGGGCTCATATCCTGCGCAACTCCTTGATTCCCGCAATGTCTCTGTCCGGGAGCTATCTTGCGGCGCTTCTGGGCGGAACCGCGCTGGTTGAAACCATATTTTCCTATCCCGGCATAGGGAAGCTCTTTGTGGACTCGGTATTAAAGCGCGACTACCCCACGGCCAATTTCATATTACTGCTGACCGCGTTTATGGCCGCCGCCGGGACGCTGCTGTCGGACATCATAATGAACAGGCTTGACCCCAGGATAAAGATGCTATGATAAACAAATTCCTATCCCAGAAACGCGCGGTGTTCTGCTTTGCTTTTATCCTGCTTCTGCTGTTCGCGGCCATAATTGGCGGCGCCTTCACGGACGGGGCTTCGGCCAGAGTGAGCTTAACGGGCCGTTCGCGCCCTCCCTCCCGGGAGCATCCGCTAGGCACCGACCCTTCGGGGCGGGATATGCTGGGCCAGCTTGTTACAGAGACGCGGAACTCGCTGCTGATAGCCGTCGGTATAACGGCTTTAACCTGCGCGTTTGGAACGGCGTTCGGGCTTATCGCAGGGTACTTTGGCGGGGTTGTGGATATGGCGCTTATGCGCGTGCTGGACTTCGTTTCAATGCTTCCGCGCCTGATGCTGATAATAGTGTTTGTGACGCTGATCTCGGAATACGGGCCGGTTCAGCTGGCGCTGATAATGAGCGCGCTAGGCTGGATGTACGACGCGAGGATTATCAGGGGCAAGGCCCTGAGCCTACGGGACGAGGATTTTATCCGTGCCGCGAGGTCTGTCGGCGCTCCGGCGGCAAAGATTATAGCAAGGCATTTCCTTCCGCACCTTGCGCCTGTGATTATCGTGAACTTTACCCTTAACCTCGCCGGCAGCATCGGCGTTGAAACGGGGCTTTCCTTCCTCGGCTTCGGGCTGCCCTTCGCGACTCCAAGACTCGGGACGCTGCTCAATTACGCCTATGTGCCGGAGAATCTTCAAAACAGGCCGTGGTTATGGCTTCCCGCCGTAGCGTTAATTTTCATCGTGATGATGTGCATTCATTACACAGGCGGCGCGCTGAAACGCGCCATTAATGATTAGTGATTGATGAAAAAGGAGAATTCGTTATGAAGAAAAGGCTTTTAATCATTGCCGCGGCTTTACTCGCCTTGACCGCCCTTAGTGCCTGCGCGGCGACAGAGAGGGAGCCGGAGACGAAAGCCCCCGATAAGCTAAGAATAGCCATCCCCAGCAACACGCCCTTCGCCGGTATATTTAACCTGTGCTTCGGCGGAGACATTGTGGACGGCGAGATCGCCTACTGGATGAACGAGCCCTTATTGCAGCTGGGAACCGGCGCGGACATAACCTACACCCAGGACGGCGCGGCCGGTTACAGTTACGACCGGGAAGGCAAAACCGTTACGCTGACATTGAAGCCGGGGATTAAATGGCACGACGGCCAGCCGGTCACTTTGGAGGATATAGTCTTCGCTTATGAAGTTATGGCGCATCCCGATTACGACGGCTATTTTTACACCGCGGCAATGTCATATATACAGGACATGGAGGATTACCACGCGGGCCTTGCCGACAGTATCGCCGGGTTTGAGCTCTCGGGCGACAAACTGACGCTGACGATACATTTTGACGAGTTCAGGCCTTCTATTCTGGAAGGCGGCATCTGGTCATACCCTCTGCCCAAGCATTATTTGGGCGACATCGCCGTAGCGGATATGGCCGCCCATCCGCGTTCCCGCCATGAAGTGCTGGGCTACGGCCCTTTTATGATTGAGAGCGTCGTCCCCGGCGAAACCGTCGAGCTTACGCGGTTTGAGGATTATTGGCAGGGGACGCCGAAACTTGACGGGGTTACGCTGACGATTGTCAGCCCCGAGCTTGTGCCCCAGGCTATGGATATCGGCATTTATGACGTCGCCTCGTTCCCCACAGAGATGTACGCCGATTATATGTCGCCGGAAAACTACGGCTATATATCGGTTCCCGACAAATGGTATCAGCTTACGCAGGGCCATAGGCCACGCGGTTGATATACAGGCCATCTGCGACGATTTTTTCGGCGACCTTCGCGGGCAAAACCCCACGGTTATGCCGCCCCATTTCGCGGCTTACCAAAGCCCCAATGTAACCGGTTACGATTACAGCCCCGAAAAAGCTATGTCTCTGTTGGACGAAGCCGGTTACACGGACATTGACGGCGATGGGTTCAGCGAGAACCCCGACGGCAGCCCGCTTGTCATTAAATGGGCCGTCCCCAACAATAACCCGGAGACCGTTGTGATGTACAAGCTGCAATGCTGGAACGACATAGGGCTGGACGTGAGGCTTTTAACGGGTACGCTGATGGACGTGAACGCCTATTATGACATGCTGTTCGCCGACGCTCCCGAGATTGATATGTTCGAGTTTGGGTGGGTAGTTGAGGAATCGCCCAACCTGCAGGACGCCTGGGGCCGGTTCGCGATCCCCAACTTTACCCGTTTCGCCAGCGAAGAGATGGACGAACTGCTGGCCGCCTTAGACTCGGAAGAAGCCTGGGACAGGGATTACAGGGTGGAGGCGTATCACAGGTTCACCGAATACTTCTTCGAGCAGTCTACTGCGATACCCACAATATGGCGAACCAATCTCTACGCCGTGAACAACAGGGTGAGGAATTACACCGGCTTTCCGGTGCAGAATGCGATAGAGCGGCATTTGATTGAAATAATAAAGCAATGACATCCTATCCCGGCGCTTCTGTGTCTCGTTGTAAAAGAATTACACACGGAGGCACAGAGGCACGGAGAGTTTTATATTTATGACTATTGTATCGATTTTGGGTACATTTGTCGTGTCACGTCCGTCAGCGCCCTTTTTCAAATATCTGAGCGGCCAGGCAGCATTGATGCCAAGACGCTTTATTCTCGCGACGCAAGTGAGCCCAGCGCGTGAGCTTGCTCACGCATTTGGCGAACGCCGCGGAGTGAACAGGTCTAATACCTCGCGGCTCTGCCGCGCAGGTATTGACCGATGCCCTGCAGTCTCTGCTGCCCTGCAGTCTCTGCTGCGGGGCAGTTCACTCATAATCCCGGCAATACTTGACCCCCAGCGCGTCCAGGCGTTTAAGCTCCGCGGCGAGCCGCTCGGTGAACCCGGAAAAGTCCCTGGCCCCTTTTGTCCAGCCTACCTCGGCGTTGGCGATAAGCCTGGGGTAGAGCATGTAGTCCATATCGTCCTGGGTTAGTATCGTCTCGGTCCATATTGTGCTCTCTATGTCGATTACGGCGTTATCCGGCGCGGTTTCCTCGAGTGTCCAGTCATACGAGCGCTCAAGGTTCACCGGCCCGCGCCACATTAAACCCCGCGCGGTTTTCTCGTTATACTTCATATCCAGATAGGCCCCGGCTGGCGATAGGATGACGCTCATCTTCTTTTGCGCGGCGTAATTGGTTTTGTCGCCCTCTTCCCTGTCGGGGAAACGGTCCCAGTTTTGCAAGACGGAGCCGGGGAAGATCTCGGCCCTATCATAAGGATTCCAGCCGATCGTGGTCTTTCCGTATTTCTTCGCTGTCTCGCATACGCGCGCGATAAAGTAGTCATAGTCCTCGGCAGCGGTAATGTGGGCTTCGTCGCCGCCGATATGGATGTACCGGGACGGCGTCAGCGAGGCCATCTCGCGGATAACGTCGTCGCAGAACGCGTAGGTGGCTTCCGAGCGGCATTGCAGCGTGCTCACGCCCACCTCGGTGTCCGTCCGCTGTTCCGCCGAAACGCCATCGGGGTTAAGCTCGGGTATCGACATCAGCGCGGCGTTCACATGCCCCGGCATGTCTATCTCCGGGATGACCTCTATATACCGCGCCGCCGCGTAGGCGACGATTTCTTTATAGTCCTCCTGCGTGTAGAAGCCGCCTGGCGCGCCGCCGACGGCCCCTTGCCCGCCGATTTCCGTTAGCGCAGGGCGGGACTTGATTTCAATCCGCCATCCCTGGTCGTCGGTAAGGTGCAGATGCAGCTTGTTTAGCTTATACAGCGCGGCAAGGTCAATCTGCCGCATTATAACCTCTTTTGGGAAGAAGTGTCTCGCGACGTCGATCATCAGCCCCCGGTACGGATAGGCCGGGGCATCGTGGATTTCTGCGCAGCGGATAGACGCGCTTTTGTCAGAGCGCGAACCATCAGGCGGGAAGAGCTGCCGAAGGGTTTGCGCGGCGCGGAACAGGCCCTCGGGGCTGCCGGACTTCAGCACAGTCTCTTCTTCCGTGACTGTTAAGACATAGGATTCGTCCGCCGGCATCGTTTCGTCGTGCAGCAGAACGATATCCCCGCTGACGGCGATGCCGATATCCAGCAGGTCTGCGAGATATGCGCCTGTAGTCCGTTCTATCTCCTGGTAGGCGGTATCTGATTTTATCGCGACCGCGCTGTCTTCGCCCAGCGTGAAGCTGCCGGGCAGCTCCGCGTATGATACGGGCTTTGGCGTAACCGGTTGATTATTCATTGCTGCCATTCCTTTCTCTGATAATATGCTCGGACATCTTCCTGCCCATTTCAAAGGCGTTTTGATAGTCCAGCGGGAACTGCGCGCTCCGATGTTCGGCCTTTTTGGACTCGTCCCAAAAGCCAGCGCGGTATTTGCGGTAATCGTCGAATTGGTATGTATTGTACGCGCAGCAGCGTTCCGGCTTGAAACCAAAGGTGTTCTCTAAAAACCGCTCCGTCTGGCCCAGAACCATGTCATAGTTGAACGCTTCAAACAATTCCTTAGATGCGTTCATCGTATAAATCATCGCGGTGCGCAGCGGCTTTGGGGCGTTGCTGTCGTGTTCGTTGTCGAAGCTGACGTATTGATAGACGAAGCGTTCCAGGAAAGCGCGAAGGACGGCGGTTTGGCTATGTAAATAGACAGGGCAGCCGTTTACTGCGTAATCTTTTTTTATCTCCCCTTCCTTAGTTAATATATTAGCATATAAGAACATTTTAACACATAAGGGGGGATGGCGCAAGACAGGAACAAGCTGATATACTCCTTCATTATGATGACGAGAAGATGGGAAATATCGAAGTCATAGAAACCATCGTGTTTGCCATGTCTGAGGGGCTCTTATGGCTTTCGAGGCCGGCGAGCTTCATTTCACATCCGTCCCCGTAATCGACAGGGACAGAATAGCGGCTGCGGACAAGTAAAGGTGATATCCCTTCGCTGTCCGATCCGCCCGCAGGCTGCCGTTTTCATACGCGCTGCCCGGACGCGATGCCTGTTTGCGGCGAGATTGAGCCCCATACCGCCGAGGTGTCGCCGGGTCATACGGTTACATGTCATAAATACAATTAAAACAAGATACACATTATTTCGGCCTTGCAAGCCCTGTCTTCGCGGTGTATAATATGAACGGAATAACGCCTCGGGAGGTTGCAATGCCGCATTACTTTACCAACGACGGCGTCGGCGGCAAGCGTGAGTACGCGTTCGAAACCCGCTCCGCAGGCGTTGCCATGACGCTGGCGGCTACGGACGGCGTCTTTTCGAAGTCGGCGGCGGACGAAGGCACTAAATACTTGATTGAAGCGGTTTTGCCGCTGCTGGCCCAGGGACGGCGCACGCTGGCGGACTTAGGCTGCGGCTATGGAATCATCGGCATCGCCGCCGCAATGGCGCGGCCGCAGTACCGCGTCATTATGGCTGATATTAACGAGAAGGCCGTGGAACTGGCCAACGTCAACGCCGCAAGGAACGGCGTAAGCCCCAGGGCCGCCGCTTATGTGTCGGACGGGGTTCGCGCCCTGGAGATATACAAACCTGTCGACTATGTGCTGTCGAACCCGCCTTTCAGGGCAGGCAAGCAAGTGGTTCTGCGGTTCTTTTGCGAGGCGTTCGATATCTTGAACGGCGGCGGAAGGTTTTATACTGTTTTGCGCAAGCAGCAAGGCGCGGAAAGCTATCTGCGCGCGTTAGCGGAAATATTCGACGGATATACGGTTATATTCAAAAAAAAGGGTTATGTCGTGGCGGAGGCGGTCAGGAACGATGGCGTTTCAACGGATAACGAGCGCGGATAACCCCGCGTATAAATACATTAAATCGCTTACCACAAAAAAGGGCCGGGATAAAGCGGACGCATTTATTATAGAAGGCGAGCGGTTTGCGGCCGAGGCTTTAACGGCCCGGGCCGCCCGGCTTCTCGCCTTTTCGGAATCCTATGCTTCTCGCGGCGGCGGCGCGGCGGATGCTTCCGGCGTCAAGACCATTATCCTGCCCGACCATTTGTTTGAAAGGGTATCCGGCACGGAGACCCCTCAAGGCGTGCTTGCGGTGTGCGAAAAACGCCGGAGGACGCTGGACGCAGTTTTAATAAATAAAAAAAGAAATGTATTAATAATACTGGCAGAAGACATCAGCGACCCGGGGAACCTGGGAACCATCATCCGCACTGCGGACGCCGCCGGGGCGGACGCCGTAATCCTTACCGAGAGCTGCGCCGAGCTGTACAACCCCAAAGTCTTGAGAGCGGCGGCCGGAGCGGCGTTCCGTATGCCCGTGATAGAAGACTGCGCGCTGGCGGACGCGGCGGCGCGGCTCAAAGCGGCGGGGATTAAGCTGTACGCCGCTCATGTGCGGGGCGGCATCGTTCCCTACGGGCTTAACCTAACAGAGAGCTGCGCTTTTATTGTGGGCAGCGAGGCCCGGGGCATATCGGACGAAGCGGCGGGGCTTTCCGACGCGCTGGTGAAGCTGCCGATGGCGGACGGCGCGGAATCCCTTAACGCCGCGATGGCGGCGGGCATATTGATGTATGAGGCCGTGCGCCAGCGGAGGGTCTTGGATTAATGGCCGCGCTGATATATATAATGCTGATTGAAGCCGTCCACCGGAACAGCTTTAAGTCCGCATGTTTGTGGATAAAGGAGCGGCCTGGGGACTATGCCCTTAACGCACTGCTCTTCATCGCCCTGGAAGGCCTTTTTACGGCCGCGTCCGGGGCGTTCTTCACGGGAGGATGTATCGCGGCGGTGCTATGCCTGACATTGGCCGCCGTGGGCTTCTTTAAGCGGGCCGCGCGCAACGAGCCGTTGTATTTCTCCGATATTTTCCTGGCGTTTAAGGTAATGGGCGTCGCCGGGGCGTCCAATATAATTATGACGCCGCGAATATTGATTTCATTAGCAGCCGGAACGGTTATTGAAGCGGGGATATCGTTTTTGCCTTTGCCTGACATAAATACCTCGGCGCGGGTTGTAATCGGGGTTGTTTCGTTATTTGTTATTTTAATGCTGACGATTAAGAAGAGCGATGATTTTACTTATCGAAGAAAAGGTTTTTTGAGAGGGTTTGTGCTAAAT
>JAISVU010000429.1 GCA_031271375.1 Clostridiales bacterium
ACGAACCTGCGGCAGGCTGCTACAGCGCGGTACGGCCTCCCGACGAAGCCAACCTGCGGGAATATGACAGCCGGAACAATCACACGGTATACCTTGCCGATTACGAACTGGGCGGTGAAGTGCCGGAAGAGTTCATCCTTTCATGCATAGCGGCTCAGGCCACGCCCATGATAATCCTTCGCCCGCCTTCGGACAAAAAGATAACTGTCTTGCAGTTATATAGCTTCGCTAAATGGCTGGGACGGTACAATCTGCCTATGTTCGTCGCCATATTCCCGGTTGAGCCGGATTTGACGCTTTCGGCGGATATGTACGCGGTGTATTACAAGCACGCGCATACGAACCTGAATAAATACGCTCCCTTAGCCGCTGCCGTGTGGCTTGCGGACGCAAATAAAGACAACAGCGAGGCGTACTATCCCGGCCATGACAAGGTTGACTGGGTCGGCTTCACCTGTCAAAGCGGCTTCGCGAAAAAAGAACCCGGCATCACCGAAAAGTTGGAGGCTTTTTACATGAAATATCAGCACGATAAGCCTGTGATTCTTGGGCCTTTCGGCGTAAGCCACTTCTCCGACACGGATTTTACGTATTATACGGCTGAAGCCGCAGACGAACTGCGCAGAATATACGCGGCGGTACGCGACGGATTTCCCCGGGTAAAAATGATAGCCTATGCGGATGTCAATTTAATTCCTAGCGGAGGGCACGACGATTTTTCTTTTTCACAGGATGATGAACTGAGGCAAGCGTACGCCGATGCCGCCGGCGACGCGTATTTCTCAATTAATCTGGACACGCGCAGTGACGGCAGTGATAAATACGGATGGCTGCGTGGCGGCGAGGCAGGTTACTTTATCGACGGTCAGGCGTACATCGGCGCAAAAACGAAGAGCATCGGAATGGAAGCCTTGCGTCCCGACCATAGTAAGCGGCTGTTTTATGTTTACGCGAACAATTAAAGAGTGGGGGCTATGATACCAGTGGAATAGGGGTCAGGCGCATTTATCAAATTCGCCAGGTACTTACGTTAGCGTAAGTATGTTTGGTTTTGCGGCGGTTCAAAAAAGTCCTTGACATTTAAAAAAAATAAGGTATCCTATGACAGCGCTTCACGCGAGAGAAACGGAGCTAATCCGCAAGGAATATAACAGTTAGAGTTGCCCAGGTAGCTCAGTCGGTAGAGCAGAGGACTGAAAATCCTCGTGTCGGCGGTTCGATTCCGTCCCTGGGCATGTTTTAATGTTAAATATAATCGCGGGTGTAGTTCAATGGTAGAACACAAGCCTTCCAAGCTTGATACGTGGGTTCGATTCCCATCACCCGCTGAAATTGCGCGGCCCGGCTTGCAAACTCATCCCGCGAGCGCAATTTCGCTGAATAAACCCCTTGCGCAAAGCAAGAAAACCTGCTAAGATACCCCAGCAAAACCGCACCAAATCAAATACGCGCGAATGGCTCAGTGGTAGAGCATCGCCTTGCCAAGGCGAGGGCCGCGAGTTCGAATCTCGTTTCGCGCTGAAGAAATAAAGCATAAAAGCCTCCGAGGAACCGGGGGCTTTTCTCATGTTTATAATTTCTTACGTTCATCTGTGTTATCGTATTTCAACTTTGCCTTGATTCCTGCCGTACTCTTTTTTTACCGGATTCCAAAAAATGGCGCTAAAAAGGCGGCAATCTAATAATCCCGGCGGAACAATAAATTTACATGCCCGTTCACGCATATGTGATATATTATTCATAATTATACAGACTCATCAGGGGGACACAGAAATGCGCAAAGCTTTACTCCTTTTTTCATCTTTTGTTTCCATTCTTCTCATGTCCGTTCCGGCTTTAGCCAACAACATCATTTATGAACACCGCCAGCAAACCGTTCTTGCCAAGGACGTTACATACGAACTTAACCGGCAGATAACCGAGGATGGAATGCTGGAGATCCACGTTCTGACTGTTCCTTTAAACGACCCGCATATGTACATAGGTCCCGTCACATCCGGGGATGCCCTTGGGTTAAAGGAAAGCACGTCGAAGCTGCTGTCCGACGCGGGCGCGGTGGCTGGGGTCAACGGCGACTTCTTCGGGGTGGCCGGTAGATATTCGGTTCCCTTCGGCCCGGTAATCGCCGACGGCTCGGTGCGGGCCGTCAGCTCCACAACCAACCAAAACAAAAACGAGTTCGCAGCGTTTATGCTGGACGGCAACAATAACCCCATCATGAAATATTTGCGGGCGGAAATCCATTTTTACAATAACGGCGCGGAAAATATTGAAATAGGGAATTACAACAAGGTAGGCGTGGAGCTGGACTGGCCGGTGATTATCGACAGGCAGTATATGCCCGACACCACGTATCTGGACTCGCGCTTTTCCGGTTTATGGAAAATTGTGGTGGAAAACAGGAGTATTTCTTACATTTCCCAGTTAAGTGAAAAGGTTACGATTCCCGAGGGCGGTTATGCCATCGTCATACCCTCGTCCCTTTACAACCGGTACCGTACTAAGTTTAACGTTGGCGAAAGCGCCGAATTCAACCTGGGCAACAACATCGGCGTTACGCTTGCCAGCCTTAAATCCGCTATCGGCGGCGGCGGGCTGGTGCTTGAAAACGGAGTGACGGTTCACGACAGCGGTACAGTTATCAGGGGCCGTCAGCCACGCACGGCTGTTGGCGTTTCCCAGGATAAAACGAAGCTTATAATAATGGCCGTGGACGGCCGCACCCATTCCATAGGCGCCTCACACGACGAACTGGCGGCGCTGCTGCTGCGTTACGGCGCCTGGAATGCCATGCATTTAGACGGCGGCGGCTCTACCACAATGGTGTACAAGGAACCGGACTCGGACGAATATATCCTTGCCAATACCCCATCCGACGGCGCTCAGCGGCGTATCATCAACGCCCTGGGTATTTTCGACCGCTCCCCTGTTGGCGGCGCCCTAGCCCTTGACGTACACCTTTCCCAGGAGCGCGTTTTCGCAGGTACACCCGTCATCGTGCAGGCTGTGGGTATCGACCCCTACGGCCATATGATGCCCCTGCCCGATGCCGAGACACGCACAACCCTTTACGCGGACCCCGCGACAGACGGCGCGTGGCAGGGCAGCAGCTATTATCCGACAAAATCCGGTTTGCAAACAGTGCAGGTGATATACGAAGGCAGAAACGCGTGGAAATACCTGTGGGTATATGACATAGCCGAGCTGCAGTGCAGCACCGACGCAATACGTACGCTGGAAGGCATGTCCACACCGCTGTCCTTTTCCGGCATAGCCACGGACGGTACGGAGGTTCCCGCCGACAACGGAGTGCGGGTAACGGTTGTGCCGGAAAACCTGGGCGTCTGGCAAAACGGGGAATTTACCGCCACATCCACCGGCGCGGGCTATCTGGAATGTTCCGTGGGGAATGTGACGACATATGTAAAACTGACAGTGGGCGGTTTCAGCCAGCCTTATAATGCCTTTGGTACCCAAGCCGGTTTCGAGGGTTATCCCGCCGGTGTGTCAGGATATATACGCGCCGAGCAGGTCGGTGAAAAATTCGTCACAAGGATGAGTTACTTCTTCCCCACCTCAGGCGCAACACAAGCCGCTTACGTTGTGTTTAACCAGCCGGTGGATATCCAGGGCGACCCAATGGCCCTGCGGCTTAGCGTGTTGGGCGACGGTTCCGGCGACTGGCTTCGGGGACGCATAACTGACGCAACCGGTGAGGAATATGCTATTGACTTTGAGCGTAACGTGGAATCCATGGACTGGCACCAGGTGACCGCTATGATTCCCGAAGAAGCGCAGGCCCCGATTAAGCTTGAGCGCGTATACATGGCCGCTACCGAAAGCGGCTCCGACCGTACAAGCATGGTGTACCTGGATTCGCTGGCTGCCTTGTACGAGCCGGATTACACAGTGGATGTGCCCGAGGGGCAGAAGTTCACCGACCCGCTTAAAAGCGCGGCCATTCCGCCGGCGGACGCGTCGGTGTTTACCATTCCAACGGCCGTCTCCGGCTACACCGTGCAGAAAAGCGGTTCGACGGCGGTGTTTACGATAACCGCGTCAAAGGGCGGCATCATGGCTACCAACCGGCAGCAGTGGGCGCATTTCGAGGCGGACATTGAGGCCAACATGCCGGAAGCAATCGTTGTGATGATGGATACGAATCCGTTAAACTTTACGCAGAAAAAGGAGCTGGAGCTGTTCGAGTCGATTCTCTCGTATCACCGGAATATGCTGGATCGGCCGGTGTTCGTTGTATCGGCCACGGGAACGGAAACGACCCTTGTGATGCGCGACGGCATACGCTACATCG
>JAISVU010000035.1 GCA_031271375.1 Clostridiales bacterium
TGATGTACTGCACTCCGTATTCCACAGTCTTAACATCGCTGTTGAATATCCTGATAAACATCTCGGGAAATAGCTGGATAAGCGCGAAAAGCGCGGCTCCGATAACCAGCACCAGATACCGCCCAACCCTCATGGTTTTAAGGGCCCTGTCGAACCGGCCCGCGCCGACGTTTTGCCCCGCCATTGCCGCCACGGCGGAGCTCATTGCCATAGAGGGCAGAATACCGAAGCCGTTAAGCTTCGCGACGATTCCCACGGCCGTTGAAGCATAAACCCCGTAACCGTTCACCAGCGCCGTCATTGTCAGGAAGGAAAGGGAGGTTATCGAATTTTGGACGCTGGCAGGAAGGCCCAAGGATAATTGCAGCCTGAGCTTGTCTTTGTATATCTTAAAGCTCCGAAGCCTGAAATCAAACATAAACCGGCTGCGGACCAGATAAACGATGGATATCGCGACGCTGAGCGCCTGGGCGATGACGGTCGCGATGGCGGCCCCCGCCGCGCTCATCCCGAGATTATAAACGAACACCACGTCAAGCACGATATTGACGCCGGCGGCAATGGCGACGAATACGAGCGGATTCCTTGAATCGCCCATTCCGCGCAGAACGGCGGCAATGGCATTATAGGCGAACGTAAATATCAAGCCCCATACGCAGACGCGGAAATATGCCTTCGCTTCGGAAAAGGCTTCCGGAGGCGTATTTATCAGATTCAAGAGCTGGTCGTCGAACGCCAGGCCCATCACCGTAAAGAAAACCGCCAGTATCCCCATCACGGTAAATAGCGTTCCGATGCTCTCTGCAACGTCCTTCTTGCGGCCCGCGCCGAGATACTGGGAAACCAGCACGGAGCCGCCGTTCATCAGGCCGAATACGATGTTCAGAATCAGCATCGTGAGCTGCGTGCCCAGGTTAACGCCTGATATGCTTTCCGGGCCGTTGAACTGCGACACTCTGTAAAGGTCTGTCGCCCCGTATATTGACTGCAGCAGGTTCGACAGCAGAAACGGAAGGCTGAACCGTACCAGTTTCCTGGTTACGCTGCCCTCCGTAAGATTGTTTTCAAATCTTGCCATTTATTTTTCTCCTTTGATAACAAGCTGCAAGACCCCGGCAATCCCCGCCGTCAGAACAGCCGCCGCGATAGCCTCCATCAACCCGTTTGTCCCTATGATGCCTAAGACGACCCCCAGCACCGCTTCAGTGCTTATCCCCCTGTAAAGCGCGAACGGCTCCTTGAATATAATGTAAATCAACGGCATTACAAGAAGCGTGTTCGTGAACGCGCCCACAGCCCCCGTTATAGCGAGCCAAACCGCGTTTATCGCCCTAGACTGTACGACCGGGAGCTTTTTCAGCCCCGTATATGCAACCCAGGGAATGACCCCAACAAGAATCCTGGGGATAAAACAGATTATAAGCGAAAGCGGGTTGCCGCCGTCTGTCCCCGGAACCGTATTAAAGGGGGAAAAGGCGAAGGACAGGGCGGAGGGAGTCAGTGTATTGCTTATAAGGCTTCCCAACCCGAACAAAAACCCTAAAACTGCCCCGTATTTGGGGCCAAGGATTACCGCGCCGATAACCACGGGGACGTGGACGATTGTCGCCTTGATAAAGGGCAGATTGATAAACCCAATCGGCGTGAATATCAAAAGAATTATAATGGCAGCGAACATCGCCAGTATTGTAAGCTCCCGCGTCGCAGCGTTTCTCATTTAACCGCCTCCATACATTCATATACAGCAAACAGGCCTTGAATCAGCAGCTCCGGCTCATACCTGCAGCGAAGCCTGAAATGCGGCAGCACCGCCCCGGCGTCGCCTCCGGTGATGATTATGGGCGTCTCATAGCCAAGCTCATTCCAAATCCGCCTGATATAACCTTCAAGCGCGCAGGCCGCCCCTATTACCGCGCCGGAAATAAGGTTCTGCGCCGTGTTTACGCCGACGACCGGGCTGTCCGGCTTTAATTCCGTTAACGGAAGCTGAGCTGTTCCCTCGGACAGGGCAAGGAGCCCCGTCTTAACCCCGGTCATTATGGCCCCTCCGGCAAAGGCCCCGCCTTTGTTCACGACGTTAATCGTCGCCGCGGTTCCGAAATCGGCCACGATAAAAGGCGGCTCGGTTACTCGCAGGGCCCCGGCGCAGCAAACAAGCCTGTCCTCGCCAAGAAGCCCCTGATAGGCCGAGGTTATTCCGCCGCAGTTCGTTAAATCAACCCGTTTGACGGGTTTTCCGGTCTTTTTTTCTATTATGCCGATTAGGGCCGGGGTCTTTTCAGGATAAACCGTCGAAAGGACGCTTCCTTCAAGGTTGTTCCATATTTCCGGGCCGAAATCATGCTCGATATAATCAGAAAAATGCTCGGCCGACATCTCTTTCATCGGCATATGCCAGGTTTTGAACCTTTTATATTCCCCAACCGCCGCCTGAAGGTTTGTGTTTCCAACCCCGACGGCCAATATATTCTTCGTTGATGTCATTTTAGGGCTTCCGTCACGGCGTCAATTATTACCGAAACCTCGGCCAATGCGCCTTTGCCCACATAACCGCAGGCCAGCCGCGCTTCCCTCGGCTCGATAATCCGCCAGCCCCGCTCTTTCAGCACAGTAATATTATGCTGAGTCGCCGGGTGTTCATACATGCGCGTATTCATCGCGGGCGCAATCAGCATCGGGATGCCGTGCGCGGCCAATACCATCGACGTCAGCATATCGTCCGCGATTCCCCCCGCGATTTTGGCGATAATGTTCGCGGTGGCCGGGGCAATAATCAAAAGGTCGGCCCGCTGGGGCAAGGAGACATGGACGATTTCCGAAGGGTCGTCCTCCTGCAGAGTATCCGTGAACACGCGGTTTTTTGTAAGCGCTTGCATTGTAAGCGGCGTTATAAACCCGGCGCCG
>JAISVU010000041.1 GCA_031271375.1 Clostridiales bacterium
ACCTGCTCGCGCTTCATCGGCGTCGCGGCCATGCGCATATTGCAGAGAATCTTTACGGTTTCCTTCTTTATGTTATCCGACAGCTCGTTAAACATATCGTAGCTGAGGAATTTATATTCTGTCAGCGGGTCGCGCTGGGCGAAGGCCCGGAGTGAAATGCCCTGGCGCATCTGAGCCATGTCGTCCAGGTGATCCATCCACTTCTTGTCCACCACCTGAAGCATTACGATACGCTCCAGCTCGCGGAACTTTTCGTAAGCGTTCTCGGTATCGGGGGCCAGTCTCTGGAACTCCTTCTCGCGTTTTTCATAGCGGTCTTTGGCCATCTGGTAATACTGCCCGCTTAGGCTTTCCTGGGTGAGCTTGCTCTGCTCTTCCTGCGACATAGCCAGGTATGGCAGTGACAATATCGGGCATAGGAACTCGTTAAGGCCCTTCATATCCCAGTCCTCTGGGTACTGCGCGTCGCCCGCGAAGCGTTTTACAGCGTCTTCTATGACCGTCTTCATCATCACCATTATGGTATCCCGCAGATCCTCGCCCAGCAGAACGCGCTTGCGCTCGCCGTAGATGACCTCGCGCTGTTCGTTCATCACGCGGTCATAATCCAGCAGATGCTTACGTGTGGAGAAGTTATTGCCCTCCACCTTCTTCTGGGCGTTCTCTATCGCGTTTGAGAGCATTTTATGCTCAATGGGGTCGTCTTCCTTGAGCCCCAGGGCCCCCAGCACTCCTTTGATGCGTTCAGAACCGAATAACCTCATCAGTTCATCGTCCAGCGCCACGTAAAACCGCGACATCCCCGGGTCTCCCTGGCGGCCGGAGCGGCCGCGGAGCTGGTTGTCTATACGGCGGGACTCATGCCGCTCCGTACCCACGATCTTGAGGCCTCCCAGCTCAGGGACGCCCGGGCCTAGCTTGATATCCGTGCCGCGCCCTGCCATGTTCGTGGCTATCGTAACGGCTCCGGGCTGGCCCGCAAGGGCCACGATCTCCGCTTCCTTCTCGTGGTACTTCGCGTTAAGCACTTGATGGGGGATATTGCGCTTTTTAAGATATTTACTGAGTTCCTCAGACTTCTCTATCGTGATTGTGCCGATAAGCACGGGCTGCTTACGGGCATAACAGTCGGCGACGTCCTCGACGACGGCCCGGTACTTGGCCGCCTCGGTTTTATAGACTATATCGGGCATGTCCTTGCGGATAACCGGCTTGTTAGTGGGAACCACCACAACGTCCATCCCGTAGATCTCCCGGAACTCGGCCTCTTCCGTGACGGCCGTACCGGTCATCCCGGCCTTTTTCGCGTATTTGTTAAAGAAGTTCTGGAAGGTTATCGTAGCAAGGGTTCTGGACTCTCGGTTCACGGTTACGTTTTCTTTGGCCTCAATAGCCTGATGCAGGCCGTCGGAATAACGCCGCCCCGGCATCAGGCGGCCCGTGAACTCGTCCACGATGACGATTTCATGCTTCTCGTCCACGACGTAGTTCTGGTCAAGGAACATATTATAGTTTGCCTTCAGCGCGTTGTTTATATGGTGCTGTATCTCCAGGTTCTCGGGGTCAGACAGGTTCTCGATGGCAAAGAAACGCTCGGCCCTGGCGACGCCTTCCTGGGTCAGGGCCGTGGTTTTTTGCTTCTCGTCAACCACATAGTCTCCCTCTTCCTTGATCTCCGCCCGGAGCAGGGGGTTCATCGCCTCTTCCTCGTTGATTACCCGGCCCTTTTTCAGCCCCTTGACAAAGCCGTCGGCCACTTTATAAAGCTGGGTGGACTTGGTGCCGGAGCCGGATATAATCAGCGGCGTCCGTGCTTCGTCAATCAAAATCGAGTCGGCCTCGTCTATGATCGCGTAGTTCAGCTCCCGCTGAACCTGGTCTTCTTTATAAACCACCAGGTTGTCGCGCAGGTAATCGAAGCCCAGCTCGTTATTTGTGCAGTATGTTATGTCGCAGTTATAGGCGGCGCGGCGTTCCTCGGGGTTCAAATCGTGGAAGATTACGCCCACCTGCATATCCAGCATTGCGTAGATATGGCCCATCCACTCGCCCTGGTATTTTGCCAGATATTCGTTGACCGTGACTATATGCACGCCCTTCCCCATTAAAGCGTGAAGATACGCCGGGCATACGCAGGTAAGGGTCTTTCCTTCACCCGTGTGCATTTCGGCTACGCGGCCTTGAAACAGCACCACCCCGCCGATTAACTGAACACGGAAGATACGCTGGCCTATAGCCCTTACCCCCGCCTCCCGAACCACGGCATAGGCCTCGGGTAAAAGGTCGTCCAGCGTCTCGCCCTCTGCAATGCGGCGCTTAAACTGCGCCGTCTTGGCTTTTAGCTCCGCGTCGCTCAGGCGCTTCATTTCCGGCTCAAGGGCCTCTATCTTGTCAACTATCGGGATTATCCGTTTTATTTCCTTGTCGCTGTATGTGCCGAATATTTTTTCAATGATGCCCGTTATGCCCATGTATGTCCTCCGCTGTAAGTCGTATCGAACAGTATATATATTAACAGATAAAAGGGGGTGTATGCAAGCCCCCTAGTTCATCGTTTTTATTATGTCCTTTATTTCGTCAGAGGCTACGAGCTTGCCTTTGAGGCTGAATCTCTCCACCACATTCGCGAAAAGCGCAGGTCCGACGTCGGCGTCGACGATAAGCATACCGATTACACTGATGTTCAGTTTCTCATTATCGGCCGCCATTTGTTCCAGGCTCTTACGCGTCAGCGTGGTGATTCCGATAGTGAATCGCCATTTCTTTCCGCTTGGGAATGGAGCCAGCTGGTTTTCAATTATGCTTCTGTAACCGTCCAGCTGCTTTCTGATAGCCTGACGCATAAAATCAGACCTGTTAGAGTATAACCCTTGCTCCACTAAGACATCAATCTGCGCCAGTTCCACCACGCCAAGATTAATCGTAATCTTTTCTGTGTCGTTCGTCATTTTACTTCCTCCTATCATCCATATAGATGGTACATGGAAGTATTTTAGCGTATGGGACGTTAATTGTCAACTATTTTTTCGTCCTTAAAGAACTCCTCCGCAATCCGTACCCCTTCCATCGCGTCCTTAGCGTAGTAATCCGCGCCGACGGACTTCGCGTATTCCGGGGTCAGCACGGCCCCGCCCACGATAAAGGCGCAGTCCAGGCCGTTTTCCTTTACCTGGGTTATAGTGGAGGCCATTGATTTAACCGTAGTGGTCATCAACGCGCTTAACCCTGCCAGATGGATTTCCTGCTCGCGTATCGCCGCGATTATCGCTTCCGGCGGCACGTCCTTGCCCAGGTCGATTATTTCAAACCCGTAGTTTTCCAAAAGGAGCTTCACTATATTCTTTCCAATATCGTGGATGTCGCCTTGAACCGTTGCCAGCAGAATTTTCCCGCGGAAAGAGGACGCCTGTTTTGCCCGGCTTTTGATAACGGCAAAGCTGTTCTGCGCCGCCTGGGCGGACATCAGCAGCTGGGGCAGGAAGATCGTCCCCTTCTCGTATAACAGCCCCACCGCGTTTAAAGCCGGTATAATCTCATTGTTAATGATCTCTAGGGAATCATGCGCATTTAGTAGCGCTTCCGTCGCGGCGGCGGCTTCGTCTTTCCTGCCCTGGGTTATTATACTGTTCAGCGTCGCCGTCTCAGCTTCAACGGGCTTTATCGTCTGGTTTGTATTTTTTGGCGCGTATTTTGCTGTGAATCGCGCTCCGTCCCGATCCCGGCAGTCCAGAACATCGTAAGCGTCCAGGAACTCCCTCAGGCGCGGCGACAGCGGGTTTATTATCGCCGCCGAAAGCCCAGCGCCTATCGCGGTTCCAAGAAAGGCTTCGGTAATGATATCCCGCTCGGGCATTCCAAAGGATATATTACTGACGCCTAGAACCGTGTTACATCCCAGCTCAGGGTTTACGCGCCTTATGGCCTTAACCGTCTCCATCGCCTGGTCTTGCTGCGCCGACGCAGTGAGCGTCAGGCAGTCAATCAACAGATTTTCCCTGGGTATGCCGTATGACAGGGCCGCATCTTTTATCCGCGCCGCGATTTCCAGCCTTTTATCCGCCGTCTCCGGGATTCCGTCCTCGTCCAGGGTAAGGCACACCAGCATAGCGCCGTATTTCGCCGCTATCGGCAGAATTGCGTCAATAACCGCCTTTTTCCCATTGACGGAGTTAATGACAGGCACGCCGTTATATACCCTCGCGGCGGCTTCCAGGGCTTCCGGGCTCGTGCTGTCCAGCATCAGCGGCGTATCCGCGGTCTGCTGGATCAGCTTTGTAATTTTGGGCAGCACGACGGCTTCATCCACCTCAGGCAGGCCTACGTTCACGTCAAGAACCTGCGCCCCGGCATTAATCTGATTAAGGGCTTCCCCGGTGATATATACCGAATCCATTTCGACAATAGCCTTTTTAAGCCTTTTCTTCCCCGTTGGGTTGAGCCTCTCGCCGATCTCAACAAAGCTCCGGCCAAAGGCGACGGCCCTGCTACCGGAAGCGCATATCCCAACACTCTTGATTACCGGTGTTCCCGGCTTCACACGCTCCGCCATAGTCCGCAGGCGTCTGATATACTCCGGCGACGTGCCGCAGCATCCGCCGATTATCCTGGCTCCGGCCCGTACCAAATCAACCGTAAGCTCCGCGAACTCCTCCGGCCCCATGTCATATGACGTTATCCCGTCCCGTATGGACGGCATTCCGGCGTTGGGCTGTACAATAACGGGCACACTGGCGTATTCAAGCATGGTTTTGACAATAGGCGCGAGGGAACCCGGCCCGGTGGAGCAGTTCGCTCCCAGCGCACCGGCTCCAAGCCCGCGCATAACCGCCGCGGCGGTGACGGCATCTGCTCCGGTGAGGGTTCTGCCGTTCTCTTGGAACGTCATTGAGCAGATAACGGGTAAACCGGTGTTCTCTTTGGCGGCCAGCATTGCGGCCTTCATTTCATATAAGTCCGAAACGGTCTCAATTATTATGCAGTCCGCCCCGGCAGCCGCCCCGGCCATCATCTGATCGCGGAAATGGCCGTAGGCCTCGTCAAACGTCAGCGGCCCCAGCGGTTCCATCAGGCGGCCCAGCGGCCCGATATCCAGCGCGACAAAAGCAGCCCCGGATTCCCGCGCCAACCGAACCCCGGCTGCGATAACCTCGTCGGAGGCGGCCTTGCTCCCCAGCTTAAGCGCGTGGGCTTGGAACGTGTTCGTCGTGATAACGTCCGCTCCGGCTTCCACATATTGTTTATGAATATCCAGAATTGCCTGCGGGTTCCTCAGGTTCCACAGCTCCGGCGGTTCTCCGGGGGTTATTCCTTTGGCCTGGAGCATCGTGCCCATCGCGCCGTCGAAGATCAAGGCGCGGTCTTGGGTTAAACTTTTTATGTCCATATAGAAGACCTCTCAGAATGTCAGCATTGCCTTTTCCGATTTCATGCAATCGCGAATATGGGGAAGGAAAGGGGCCAGTTCCATATCGCCCGCGCAGATAATGGTGGTCATAGACATATACACCCGCTTACTCTAATAAATCTGTGTGCGTACCAGTACCGTGAAGTGATAGAATCAATTTGCCCTTATAAATGCAATAAAAAAGCAACCAATCATCTTGTAAATGGCATTCACGCAGATGTTTTAACCGTCCCCGCAATGGATGATCCCGATATTTTGGAGGCATAGGTTTGCCACTTGCAAGTATACGTATTGCTTCTTGAAGAAGCGACATGTCTAGCCCTCGTTTTTGGGCGATTTTTTTTGTTTTCTTAAACAGTGACGATTCAACGATTCTGTATATTGGGGGCTCACTCATCATCCCAGGATGCGAATAATTCGTCGGGCGTTTCGTAAACTTTAGCAGTCCCGTTATCAATAGCCTGCCTTGTTTCCGTAACATCTCGGAGAACCGTATCAACGTAAACAGGCTCTGATATAACCTCGGACAGCGGCAGCCTGCCTTGTATTACAGACTGCGTAAGGAACAGGTTTATTGCAGAGCTAAGCGTCATGCCCATGTTCTTATAAAGCGTGTCGGCTTCGTGTTTTATCCGTTTATTTATACGGATATTATAAGTTGTATTTGCGGACATAATCATCACCTCATAATTATAATACCACAAATACACCGCAATATCAACACATTATTATATTTTATTGTTCTCTCTAATTTTCCCACTCGCGATCTTCGCGATCTCCGGCTTGTTCATCGTATAGATATGCACGCCTTCCGCCCCGCCCCGCGCCAAGTCCCGCGCCTGCTTCGCCGCCCGCTCAATCCCCGCCGCCCTAAGGGCCTCGGGGTCGTCCGCGTGCTTGCCCAATAGCTTGACGATTGCCGAGGGCAGCGACGCGCCGCACATGTAAATCATCTTCTCCACCTGTGTGCGGCTCAGAATGGGCATCACCCCGGCGGACACCGGCAGCATTACCCCGGCGGCGCGTATCTTCCTTATAAACTTGAAAAAGTCCTCGTTATCAAAAAAGAGCTGGGTTATAAGGAAATCCGCCCCGGCTTCCTGTTTTAGCCTCAGGTGGTAAATATCCTTGTCCAGACTGTCGCAGCCTATATGCCCTTCGGGATAACAGGCGGCTCCCACGCAGAAACCCCCGAATTTCTTGATATCCTCAATCAACTGGCTGGCGTAGGTATAGTCCGACGCCCCGCCTAAGGCGTCCCCCCTTAGGGCCAGGATGTTCTTTATACCGGCGTCGCGAAGGTGTTCGAGGGCCTCCGTAATGGAGGCCCTGCTTGACCCGGCGCAAGTGAGATGCGCCAGAGCTGTTGCGCCGCACTCGTCTTGAATAAAGGCCGCGGTGTCCGCCGTTTTGCCGGTGGCCCCGGTTCCGCCAGCGCCGTGGGTAACGCTGATGAAATCCGGTTTTAGGCCCGCCAGCTGCCTCAGCACGTCATGAAGCCCCGGAACGTCCGCCTCCTTCTTGGGCGGGAACACCTCAAAGCTCATTACAGGAGCATTAAGCCGCTTATTATACAGGTCTTTAATCATCATCTATATTTTAGGTCCTCAACACCTTTGTCCTTCACGGCTTCATAATACCTGCGGCAGCTCTCTCTGGCGATTTCAATGTCCAGATTGGCATAGTTCCCGCATTCCGCCGCGCTCTTTCCGGGCATTTCCCCTGTGTAACCGATAATATCCCTCAATGTCCGCTTGATAACATCCAGAATTCTGGCGTTATCCGCGTTCCGCACCAGCAGATAATAACCGGTCTGACAGCCCATCGGCCCGAAGTAGATCACATCGTCCTTTATTTCGGAGTTCCGGGCCATCGTAGCGAAGAGATGCTCGGTAGAGTGCATCTCGGCGTTGGACATCAGTTCCCCGTTGGGTTTCTTCACCCGCAGATCGTATGTGGTAATGTCGCCGTCTATCCGCGAGATATAAATACCCGGTTCAAGTATGTTGTGGTCGACGTTGAAACTGGCTATACGCTCCATCTTGTCTCCTTCTTTAATTAATTTATCGCTGCACTCTACCGCTGCCGTCGCCCTTCATCAGCTTTTCCACCTCGGCGACGCTGACGCGGTTAAAGTCCCCGGGGATTGTATGTTTGAGGCAGCTGGCCGCCACGGCGAACTCCAGCGCCTCTCCGGGTTCATTATATGCGATAAGCCCGTATATAAGACCTGCCGCGAAGGAATCCCCTCCGCCGACCCGGTCTACGATATCGGTAATGTCGTACTTCCTGCTTACATAGAAGCCATCGCGGTCGTTAAGGCAAGCAGCCCAGCCGTTAAAATCCGCCGATTTGCTTTCACGCAGGGTTATCGCAAGCATCTTCATACTGGGATAAGCCTCAAGCACCCTGTCGCCCAAATCCTTATAAGACTGGCGGTCCAGCACGCCATCTTCCACTTTATGCGCGGCTTCTATGCCCAGGGACTTTTGGCAGTCTTCCTCGTTGGCGATAACGACATCCACGTATTTAACCAGCTCTTTCATAACCTCCGGCGCGGTTTTACCGTATTTCCAGAGCTTTCCCCGGTAGTTAAGGTCGCAGCTTACCGTAAGGTTCACCGACTTCGCGGCCTTTACAGCCTCAATCGAGGCGTCCGCCGCGCTCTGGCTCAACGACGGGGTTATGCCCGTAATATGGAACCAGTCCGCGCCTTCCAGCACCGTTTTCCAGTCGATATCCCCCGGTTTTACTTTGGATATCAGCGATCCGTCCCGGTCGTATACCACGTTTGAGGGCCGCTGGTTTGAACCGGTCTCAAGGAAGTATATGCCAAGACGCCCCTCTTTTCGCGGCGCGCGGCTTACGTCCACGCCGAAACGCATAAGCTCTCCCGCGCAGGCGTCCCCGATATCGTTATTCGGCAGTACCGTGATATACCTGGCCCCCAGGCCGAAACGCGCCGCGGAAACGGCCACGTTGGCTTCGCCCCCGCCGAATGTGGCTTCCAGCACCGGCGACTGGAACAGCCTCTCGAACCCCGGCGATTTAAGCCGGAGCATTATCTCGCCG
>JAISVU010000097.1 GCA_031271375.1 Clostridiales bacterium
ATGTCGCCCGCTTGAACGGAGCTTTTATCGGCTTTCTTTGTAACGCTAACGTCCGCCTTAGGTATATACGGCACAACGACCGGTATGTCAACCGTTGTTCTGGTATTATCGGGGTTCGGGTCTGGAGTGGAGCTTGTTACCGCGGCTGTGTTGCTTATGGAGCCTGCCGCCGCGCCGCTTACCGTTCCCCTCAGGCGTATTTCAAGGGCGGCTCCGCTAGGAGCTGTCCCCAGCGCAAGAGAACCCCCCCAGGGATTCCAGCTAACGCCACCGTCAGATGAGTATTCGGCAGCCGTCAGCGCCGCCGGGACATTATCCGTCACAACGACATTTTGGGCGTCATTCGGGCCGTTGTTTGTTATTGTAAGCGTATATGTCAGCACGCCGCCCGCTTCAGCCGGGTTTTTATCGGCTTTTTTGGTTATCGAAACATCCGCCGAGGTTATAACCGGAGTTATCTCCGTAACGGTGTTATTATCAGGGTTGGGGTCCGGCGTGGGGCTTGCGGCAATAGCTGTGTTTATCAAAGAACCGGCGGCGGAATTGCTTACCTTCCCGCGTATTATAACATCCCGCCGCGCATTGGACGCCATATCCCCAAGCGCGAGAGAGCCTCCCCAGGCTTGCCAAGTCTCGCCTCCGTCGGACGAGTATTCGGGGTTTTCAATGGCTTCCGGCGGCGTGTCGGTTAAAACGACGGACTGCGCCTCGGTTGGGCCGTTATTCACAACGCTGACGGTATAAGTAATGCGTGTCCCGGCTTGCACCGGATTAGGGTAGCTGGTTTTCGTTACGGAAATATCGGCCTGCAGTATCCTTATGGACACCGGATTTGTGGTTCTGTTATAAACATCAGGGATACCGCCGTTAACGGGGGAGTAGGAATATGTTACGGCGGCGCTGTTCACAGCGGGGTTGACCGCAGGAATACGATCCGCTCTGGCAAGAAAAGTAACAGTCAGATTACCGCCACCGGGAATGTCGGGTACCGGTAATCCCGTGCCTGGGTTGGCATTGCTTTCAAGAATCCCGTTTACAACAACCGAACCGGGAACAAAGGTAAATCCGTCCGGAACCGCGTCGCGGACTGTAACATTCGTTAGCGGGTTGATTCCGGTGTTTTTAAGCGTAACGCTGTACTCAACGGTTTCGCCTATGCCTGCGGTTGATTTATTGGACGATTTTCCCGGCGTATAAGCCTCCACATCCACTTCATTCAAAGCAATATCGTCGATGGCGTAGTCGTTGCCGTTGGCCTCAGGCCCCATGCTGGTAAAACGCACGGTCAGCGCGGAATTGCTCCCCGAATTTATGACGGTGCCTATCTGCTTCCATTCTGGATTTTCTGGGTTCATAGGAATCAATTCGCCCAGAGTGGCGCTGTATAAAACCTGCCCGCTCCCGTTTAAAACCTGAACGCCTAGCTTGGGATCCGCTAACGTCACGCTTCTGGACAGATTGAGAATCCACGAACTGAACAGATAAAATGTATCGGGCTTGACACTCACCTGCTGCTCGTAAATAACCGAACCGGGAACATCACCGTTTATAACCATCATCCGGCCCGTTTCATTTCCCGTGGTGTGGTCGGCCACGCGCCACCATGTATATTGAATGTTCGGAATCGAGTTGTTCATAAGGTTCTGTATTGTATACTCATGGAAGGCTGGGGTCACCTGAACATTTCCCGGCAGTGTGTAAACGAAGCCGCTCCCAATATCGGGATACGGGTTCGGATCAGCCCCTGTGTTAGCGGGCGTGCCCGGAGGAAAACTCCCGAAGTCAGCGTAGCCGGGCCTGTCTATCAGGTTCTTGGGGTCGATGGAGAGGCCTGTGTCAGATATGGCTCTAATAGGCGTATATCTGACCGGGCCGTTAAGGATGTTAAGGCCTTGCATGTCCGATCCGCTTATTCTTACGACAAGCGTGGCAGGCGTTGTGGCGTCGAGGTTCGTCGCGCTGGCAGGCGCGTCCGGCGCTGCGCTTACCGGCGGGAACGCGGCAGCCGCCGGATTCGTTGCCGCCGCCGTTTGAAAATCGCCGGGAGAGGCAGACGCGGCCGCGCCGTAGGCCTCAACTATCCGGTAATCTCCGTCAGGCACATTAGTAAAGGTATAATGCCCCGCACTGTCCGTAAGGACGGCTAGGGCCGCGTTTGTCGCCGTATTCTGCAGGATGACGGGAACATTCGCTATACCCGGAAGACCCTGCGGCGCGTCCGCCGTTCTCTCTTTGTCAAATAGAATTGAACCGGATATTGTGGCCACATTAATCATCTCCTATTGGAAATAATATGTTTGGGGACGGGGCGGCGTTACCCTGTCGGCTTGTTCAATTACCTAATATATTGGATCAAAAAACGCCTCCATTGACGAAGACGTTAAAACAAGTATTCAAACAAATCAAAAATCTCAGAATGTTTTCTCAGTGTCTCTGTGCCTCTGTGCGTAAGAATTATTATCAAACCATTCGGATTTTTCCTTATCCCAGGTGAGGTCGGCTCTCCCGGCTTTAATGAACGGCATTAAAAATAGTAAAAGGTAGTTATAGACCGCGTCAAATTTCGGTTTCATATCCACGCGCCGCAATTTTTCATAGGAGTGTTTTAAATCACTCTTCCGGTGCAAAAACGCGTCGAATGTACCGATTACGCGGCTCTCACGCTCCCAAATGATTCGAATATCCGTTGTTTTCACCGTAACACAATGCGCCAGCGCGTAGAGGTCAAGCAAATCCTTCGCGCGGCGGAACACTTTATCCGACGAAACCGCGCTGATCTTATCGCTTATCACACTGTTCGGCGTGACGCCCCGAAACGTCACGCTGCCATACTGATAAGTCCTGATGTCCGTCGATTGCCTCATGTCAATATCTATGGTCATATATAATTCATTGTTTGTCGCTCCAAGAATATCATAACACGCGGACATTTTCTCGCCGTGCTCACGAGTGGCTACAGCATACAAATCAAGTAAAGAAAGCGCTTGGTTAAGCATAACCGTTATTTGCTCCATCGGCGGCGTGTTGCCAACCCAACTCGCGTCTATATCACGCGTTTCCCGAATAAATTCGCAAAAATGGTTTTCTTGCAGTATGAGTTTCGTAACCATCGCGCCTTTAAATATAACAGGAATGTTACCGTTTGAAATCGCACCTATAACATCATACATCTGCTTTTCTAATTCAGTCAATTTATTCATAATCGTAAAACTCCACTGCCCAATCCTTAATTGAGTCAAATCGTTCAGCATTAAACGGCGTTATTTGCAGCCCGTCAAAGCTCCCGCCATTACGATTGTAAAAACCCGCAAGAGCCTGAACAAGAGACTGCTCATCTATTACATCGTAGTCGCGAAGCATATCGTTTACCGTCTGATTCAGCGAAGTACAGCGCAAATCCCCGATATCGACAATATCCAAGCCCTCAAAACCATCGACTATATACCAGTTAATATTCTCGTAAGGCTCACGGGCTGTGGCGTAAACGTCTATTTGGTTCTCATTGACATAGCCGGGAAACTGCCCCAGCAACTCCAATGCCGAGGTATGGCAGAGCACAACATCCATGCCCCGCAGGACGCTGCTAAACCATTCCCTGTTTGATGTGTAAGCGCTTCGGCTGTTTACCCGCATTGGTCAAGCTCCTTATAGTTCGTCTCCCTACTCTATCATAGTACCTCCTGATCAACGGATTGTCAATGAAAACGGAATAACCGTGACCATGTTACAACAACGCCTTCCCCCGCATAACCTGATATAACAACAAAATCAGGAAGGCATCAGCTATGGCTATGATTCATATTGCAAGACCGGGCCTGGGGCAGGAAGAAAAGGACGCGGTGCTGGCGGTGATGGACAGCGGAATGATCGCGTCGGGCGCCGTCGTCTCCGACTTTGAAAAGGCTTTTTCAACATACATCGGAATGCCTTGCGCCGTAGCCTGCTCATCAGGCACAACGGCGCTGGAGCTGGCCTTGCGCGCGTTGGGCATTGGCAGCGGAGACAAGGTTCTCACAACATCCTATTCTTTTATCGCGTCCGCGAACTGCGCGGTTTACGTAGGAGCGTCGCCTGTTTTTACCGACATAGACCCAACCTCCTTTCTGATGACGCCCGCGCATGTCCGCGACGCGCTGGAAAAGCATCCGGATATTAAAGCCATTATAGCGGTTCATCTCTTCGGCCAGCCCTGCGATATGGAAGCGATCATGGATATCGCTAAACAGCGTAATTTGCTGGTGATAGAGGACTGCGCCCAAAGCCACGGCGCCATGTTTAACGGAAAGAAGGCCGGTTCCTTCGGGGACGCCGCCTGCTTCAGCTTTTATCCAACTAAGAACATGACCACCTCCGAAGGCGGGATGGTTTTGTTCAAAGACCCGGAAATATCGGAAAAGTGCCGCCTGCTGGTAAGCCACGGCATGAAAGAGCGTTATCATCACGAGATAATAGGATATAACTACCGGATGACCAATATCGCCGCAGCGATAGGCATAGAGCAGCTTAAAAAACTCCTGGGCTATAATAAAGCGCGCCAGCGGAACGCCGCCCGGCTAAATAAGTATATAGCGAACCCGCTGATTCAAACACCCATGATAAGCCCCGGATGCGAGCATGTGTTCCATCAATATACAATAAAAGCCCAAGACAGGCCGCGCCTAGCCGAATATCTGCAATCAAAAGAGATTGGATACGGCATTTTTTATCCGCTTACGATACCCGAGCAAAAATGCTACGCGGGCATGGGTTTTGAAACGTCCTTTCCCTGCGCCGACACAGTCAAGGAAGAGGCTATAAGCCTGCCCGTCCATCCCGCGCTGACAAAGGAAGAGCTGGATCGTATCGCGGATGCGGTGAATAGCTTTAAGTGATGATAACATCTCGGACAGATTTCCGCGCATATACTGTTGCGTGGCGGAGGGATTGATTATGAACATAGCTTTGATAGGCTTCGGTTACTGGGGGCCGAACATCGCGCGGAACATCAACGCAAGCGAAAAATTGAATTTATACGCTGTCTGCGACAGGGAACCGGCGCGGATATGCAGCGCCAAAGATATTTACGCCGCCCAGGGGACACAAATATTCACCGACCACACGCCGCTGCTGAACGACCCCGAAGTACACGCTATAGCCATAGCGGCCAACACAAAGGCCAATTTCCCGCTTGCGATGGAGGCCATCAAGGCGGGGAAGCACATTTTTATTGAAAAACCAATGACATCAACGAGCGCGCAAGCCCTCGAAATCGCCGCCGCCGCCCTAAAGGCAGGCGTTATCGTCCATGTGGATCATATCATGCTGTACAATAACATAATCGCTTATATACAGAGGATGCTTGAGAACGGCGAGCTGGGGGAACTGCTGTATTACGACGCCTCGCGCATGAACCTGGGCCCGATACGCAAGGACGTGAACGCAATGACAGACCTTGCGGTGCATGACCTTGCCGTAATCGATTATTTGTCGAAGGGCAAAAAACCGCTGACCATAACAGCCATAGGCGGAGCGGGTTACGGAAAACAGGAGGCGCTGACCTACCTGACAATGAAATACGAGGGTTTTATCGCCCATCTGCGTTCCAGCTGGATGTCGCCTATAAAGGAGAGGCG
>JAISVU010000118.1 GCA_031271375.1 Clostridiales bacterium
CATATGCCCAGATGGAAGACAATAGCGATGTTCGCCCAGGTAAGGAAGGGCGGGCATACCAAGCTCAAAGAGGTGTCCGTCGTCAACTGCCGGTCGGTTAAGCTGGAGTTCGGCGAAGCTAGGACAGTACATATGGACGGGAACCTGGAGGATTTTGAAAGCCCGCTCACGTTTGAAATTATTAAGAAGGCGGTTAAACTGATTGTGTAAGCATATCATGGATATGAGGGGGATTGATTATGCTGCAGTCAATAGAAACCGATGACTCAATACGGGGTTTTTTGGGAAGTACAGGGCGTTCAGCAACTTTGAAATGACTCCGTTAACCGTGGACGGCGTTGAATTCATGTCGGCGGAGCACGCTTACCAATACCGCAAGACCGATGATCCTGAATGGCGCGTGCGCATCCTTGACGCGCCTTCCCCGGCGAAGGTTAAAAGATTGGGCAGTAACTGCCCGGTTATTCCCGAATGGGAGGATATTAAAAATGTCTCATTCAATTACCATAGCTTATCATATAACCGTTTTACAATCAAAGCGGCTTCACCGCGGGTTATGTTGGCTCCGGGCATAAGCATACCCAGCGTGTTTCCGTCGCTGGCAATCAAATTTTCCCTCTTCGCCAGGGCTAAATATGTTAAAGCCCAGTTCGGGATGCTGTTTCTGTCGGTGTAACCGTTCAGGTATGCGCCTGCGTCTTTGGGAAGCGCGTAACGCATTTGCGTATTAAGGGCAATCGCGGACATTGCCAGCGCCAGCGTCCGTGTAACAGGCATATCGACTTCAAACAGGTCGCTCCCGCGCTCGTTTTTGATAAAATAGGTTATAAGGCGGTGCTTCCTAACGGCCCCCGCCGCCCCAAAGAACGGAGCATCGGGCAAAACATCGGCAAATCCTCCGTCAAGGCTGGGGTCAAACACATACATAGCCTTCGTAATGAACATCGCGAACTCTGCCCTTGTTATTAAGTCGTCAGGGGCGAAGAGGGTATCCGTCTTAGCGCTTACAATACCCCGCGCCGCCAAAAATCCGACAGCTTCAGCGGTTTCTTGGTCAAGCCCGGAAACGTCGCTGAAGGCGACCGGGTTCTCTTTTAGCACATAAAGCCCGTTACCGCGCACCTTAAAATCCAGCATGTCCGTTGCTTTGTTATGGACGCCGCCCACAGGAACCGTTCTTCCCCGGAAAGCCGAAAGATACTCCGGGCTTAGGCTGTCCCGGGCGAGGGATACGGTAACGCTTTCTTCAATTAGTTTATTAATCGCGATCCAGAATGTATACCCGACGCCCATGCTCGGCGGATAACTGCCGTCAAGGACGGGGCTAATCGTAATAATAAAGCTGGAATCATTCGTCATCCTGGCGATGTTCGCCACCTTCACAGACACCGCGACCGAGCCCGCGGACATGGTGATGGCATCCGCCGAGATATAACTGGCGGAGTTATCGATAGTGGCGATAAGAGAAACTGCGGAGCCGGAAACCAGGTTCATGCGCAGATTTGTCCGTATATCGCGGTTAAGCGTTATTTTAGCGTCGCTTAGGGCTTTCCTTACTTCCCTTACCGCTTCGTAGGCCCTTTCGGCGGCTTCCTCAAAGGAGGTTTCCGTTATGTAAACCTCTTTGCCCTGTAAATATGATATGGAAGAAGCGGCGGTAATCGCGGCCTCAGCGAAAGCGGTAATCTCCTCGATATAGCCCGAATCCGCCTTCTGCTGCGGAGACCAGCCCTCTATTGCCGCAGCCACGGCGGCGCCGGCTCTTTCGGGGTTCCCCACATTCTTCAGCGCCCCGTAATCAATATCAACTAAGGGCAGCGGCTCTGAGGTTTCCGCCCCGGAAGCGGCGGCCTGAAGCGTACCGTACATCATTGCCGCTGCCAATATAAGCGCAAGGAGTTTTTTAGCGGCTTTCATAATCGTTCTCCCTTCATTATCCTAAAGCGCACAATTAATTATATACCATAATTTAGTTCAAGTCAATGCTTAATCAATCCGTATTACCGCTTTAACAATCGCGCTTTTTTCGGCGGCGCAGCGGCGCATTGCCTCCGGAAGCTCGTCGAAGTCAAAAATGTCGGTGACGATATCCTTTATATTGATCCTGCCGTCGGCCACGGCCTGGATAGCGGAGGGGTACACATCCCGGTAGCGGAAGATGGTTTTGAGCGTCAGCTCCTTGTCGATCGCAATGCCAATAGGCAAGGTCATATTGCCGCTGGGGGAATAACCGACAAGCACGATTGTCCCGCCCTTTTTGCAGAGGCTTATCGCCTGGGCGGCGGCCTTTTCATTGCCCGAGGTTTCGATAATCAAATCATATCCGCCCGGAGCCGCTTTCATAGCCTCGTCGATGATATTCGCCTTACCGGGGTTTATAACGCCCGCCGCCCCGACCTTCTCCGCCATTGCCAGGCGGTTTTCCAAAAAGTCCGCCGCGAAAACCCGGTCAACCCCACTGGCCTTTAACGCGAGTATACTAACCAAGCCGATGCACCCTGCGCCGAACACAAAGGCCGTCTGCCCCGGCCCGGCAGACCCTGTCTTGGCCGCGTGGAACCCCACGGCGAGCGGCTCTATCAGCGCTCCTTCCATCGTGGAGACGTTGTCCGGCAGTTTGAAGCACAGCGCGGCCGGATGTGCGGCATACTCCTGAAACACGCCGCCAATGGGCGGTGTGGCGAAGAACCGCACGTCCGGGCATAGATTGTACCTGCCGCTTTTGCAGAACTCGCACACGCCGCAGGTTATGCCCGGCTCCAGCGCGACCCTGTCGCCCACCGCAAGGGATTCGACCCCAGCGCCCAGAGCGGCCACAACGCCGCCGGCTTCATGGCCCAGGACAAACGGAGGTTCCACGACAAAGCCGCCGATCCTCCCCGCTTCATAATAATGCAGGTCTGAACCGCAGACCCCGACCCATTCTATCCTTACCAACACTTCCCCGGCCTCGGGCACAGGGATGGGGCGGCTTTCAAAGGCAATACCGCCGATGCCGGTCATATACGAAACTTTCATATCAGGCATATGTACCTCCAATATGTTATAATGATGACGGTGATTTAATTATATCATGTAAATATTGTAAATAAAACAAAAACCGTCGCGGGAGGACATGAAATGAATAATATATGCACGGGTAGCTGCCTGGAATGCGGGAAATGCGCGGTGCAATACCGGGCTTTGCCTGTGTTGGAGACATTCGGCGGGGCCGCGCCCGCTTTCAAGCCGCGGGAGGGCTACGGCATAGCCGCCGACATCGGCACAACGACGGCGGTTCTGGCCTTGCTGAACCTATATACGGGCAAGATAGAAGCGCGGCACAGTTTTATCAACCCTCAAGCGGCATACGGCCCGGACGTTATCTCCCGCATAAGCGCGGCGAACGGCGGCGGCCTTGAGGAACTGAGGCGGCTTATAACGGCGGCGGTAAGCGCGGGCATAGCGGAGATTTTGGCGTCCCGGGGCTTGCGCCCGCGTGATATCAAAGACATTGCGGCGGCGGGAAACACGGCGATGACCTACCTCCTGCTGGGCCTGCCCTGCCGGAGCCTGGGGGTTTACCCGTTCCTTCCCGAATACAGGACGGAGCCGGTATATCCCTATGAGGCGGTATTCGGGGATTCGCTGTTAAGCTGCCCGGTGAGGATTATGCCGTGGCTCGCGGCCTTTGTCGGCGGGGACATAACGGCGGGCTTGATTTATACTAAGGCAATGGCGGCGAAGCAGTTTCTATTGATAGATTTGGGAACGAACGGCGAGATGGCCCTATATGACCGTGGCAGGCTTACCGTGACGTCAGCGGCGGCCGGCCCCGCGTTCGAGGCCTCCGCCCCGGCGCAAGGCGGCGGGGCCAGCGGCGTTATTAGCCTTCTCGCAGGGCTTGTACGGCGGGGGATTGCGGACGAAACGGGGCTTCTGACCGGCGAATCGGTTTTTACGCAAAAGCAGATCCGCGACCTGCAGCTGGCGAAGTCCGCCGTCCGTTCGGGCCTTGAGATATTATTAAAGTCGTCCGGTCTTGGTTATGACGGGCTGGAGCGCGTATACCTGGCCGGTGGGATAGGCCAGGCGATGAACGCCGCCGACGCCGCCGATATCGGTTTGATACCGGCGGGGCTTGCGGGCAAAACGGCAGCCGCAGGCAACGCCGCGCTGGGCGGGGCGGTCTTCGCGCTCCTCGCCCCGGAGGAAACCGCCGCCGAAGCGGAAAAGCTCAGGCAGGAGGCGGTTGAGATAAATTTGGCGGCCCACCCCGATTTTAATGAATATTTTTTGGAGAATATGTATTTCCCTTGTTTTTCTTAGCCCGCCTGCCGCAGGACTTGCATTTCTTCCTGAATACGCCGCGCAGCTCTCCGCCGCAGTAGCGGCAGAGGCCCTGAGATATCCATTTATCAGTGTTCTTGATTCTTTCTAACATTTTGGCTTCTGAAACAGGGCCTATGTCAGACCATTTTGAAAAGTCTTTGTTGTGTTTTTTACTATATCCTCCGGCGACCAAAACTGTACCGTCTGATTTTAAACCGATAGTTCTACTATCGCTTGTAGCAACAGCTACAATGTCAGACCAATGGCTTACATTTCGCTTCCTTTTATGATTATGACCGTCGGTTATAACCGTACCGTCAAATTTTATACCATAGATGTGACTACATGATGAAGGTATAACTACTATATCTTTCAAGCGGGTGTATCTATGTGTGTAGTCAGGTAAGGTGTTAATCCAAACGGTACCGTCGGATTTAAGTGCCCCGAATACTCCGTTACTCGTTATAGCTACGATATCCCTGAGATCAGAAGCAATATCCTTCGCTTCTTCACCCCGATAAGGCATAAAGGATAAAACGGTCCCATCCGCCTTTAAACCTATAAGATATGAATAACTACAATGTACCGCGACGATATCCCTCCAGTTATCGGTGATTCTCGCTTTATTCTTTACATCCCCGGCAATAGCTACAGTGCCGTTCTCCCTTATACCAACGGTATACCATGGACTGGTGGATACAGACGTTATGTCCCGCCATTCGGATAAATCAAATTCGCCAATATTATGTCTGCCAACGGCTACAACCGTGCCGTCTTTCCTCAAGCCCACCGTGTTATTATCAGCTGTTGAAATAGCGATAATATCCCGCCAGCTTTGGGTGTTGCATTGACCTTCATTGTTGTACCCAACGGCGACCACAGTGCCGTCATACCTCAAACCTACTGTGTGTAAGCCTCCGGCGGCAATAGCTACAATGCCATTCCAGTCGGCAACGTTGCATCGACCGCATCTGTTATAGCCAGCAGCCGCGACCGTACCATCTGTTCTTAAACCGACAGTATGGGATATCGAATGTATCAGCCCTTTATACGGCAATAATTTTTCTCGTATAGGTTTCAATCTTGCTATTCGTTCTTCTCTTTCTTTACGTTCCTTTTCGTCACGGCGCCCTTTCTCTATCCGTTCTTGCTCGGCTTTTATTCTCTCCTGTTTGGCGAGCCGCTCATTTTCTTTCTTAATACGGTCTTTAATATCAGCATTAAAGGCTTTGAATCTATCTATATAACCGGGATCGGCGAACTTGAGCGCCTTTTGATAGTGCGGGTTTTCGTCAAAAGGCTTGTCTTGGCCTAATAAATCATCCTCTTTCCTTACCCTCAGCTCCGCGCACAGCTTCCCAACATACGCCGGGGCGTGCTTAGGGTCGATATCCAGTATCCGCTCGCAATACTCGTCCGCCTGCTTCCAGTCCCCGTCCTCAAGGAAGATTAAAACGCGCTGGTACAGCGATTCCACCCCAGGCGCGGCCGCCGCCGCGCCGGATTCCTTCGCGGCGGGCTTTGCCTCGGTTACGGGGCTAGTGTCCAGCACCTTCTTTATCCCCCTGACCAAGTCCTGCAAAAACCCCACCTTTGAAGCGTCGAGGGCTTGCAGGTTCGCCAGCTCGTCTGGCAGGTCGTAGGCGTCCATGTCCCGGTAGCAGGGTATCAGCAGCCGCGAGCGGTCTTTCTTCATCAGCGCGAGGTAGCGGCTCCACTCGTTCTTCACCCACACCGCCTCCAGATGCTCTCTGCCTGTGCCGACGACCAGCATAACCTTCGCGCTGTTCAGCGCGCTGAATATGTAGGGCTCGTACTCGTGGCCCAGCTTATCCTCCAGCGTTATGCGCGCGAAGAAGACGCGGTACCCGGCCTCGGCAAGCTGATAATAGATCTCCTGGGCCAGCACGCTGTCCTTTGTGCGGTTTCCGCCGTCGGCTTCCTTGTAGCAGATGAACACGTCAAAGGGTTCCTCGCGGCCCGAGATTTTGAGGATGTTCTTCTGGATTTCGTTAATCCGCTCGGCTTCGGAGACGTACAGGCCCTTGATATAGCTGTCCGCCGAATGCTCCAGAGCCGCCAGGTAGTCCGGGTCGGCAAGGATGGGCTCGTACTGCGTGCGGTGACAGGTGGGCACGCGGTTGCGGGTTACCGGGTCTTCCACATACTCTATTCCATACCGGCACAGCGCCACGCACCAGTGGGCCTCGGCGCTGGCGTCGTCCTCGTTAAGTATGGCTTCGTATGCGGCCAGCGCTTTGTCGAAATCGTTCAGCCGCCTGAAATGGTTCGCGCGGTTAAACATATTGACGAGCCTGTCGTCGCTCACCTTTGGGAGCGTCGAAGTAACGCCGCAGTATTCGCATGTTCCGAAACCCGCGCCTTCGTCGGCCGTGATATTGCCTCCGCAGTTCTTGCACTTGAATGCCGCCATTATTCAACGCCTCCTATGATTTTTATTTCAGCATTCTGCACTTTATATTGCGTTCGTTAAGCAGGACGGACAGCTCATTGATAAGCGACGGCACGTCCTCGTCGCCGTTTATGACAGCCTGTTTCAAAACGATGAGCTCCTGCTCAATATTAGCCTCCAGCGCCGTTAAGCCTTCGCCGCTCATCGGGTCGCTGTACCGCGCCGCGTCGGCCAGCTTTGTCAGCTCTTTCCTTACCGCTTCGTTTGCGCCCCTGGGAACCAGCGACGCCAATTCGGCGCGGAGGCTCTGTATAAATCGCGTCTTTATAACATGCTGTGTATCAATATGATTGATTGTCTCTTTGGCCCAGTTCGCCTTGATTATCGCAACCGAGGCGGCGCCCAGCACCAAAACGCAGGGGATTACGCACGCCCAGACCGGGATATCGATAAACGACCCGGCAATCATCACGACCGAGCATATGACGAGCTGTATGACCAACGCGCCGTGGGCTATCAGCGCGATGGGGATACCCAGAAACATCTTGCGCATGGAATCGGCGCCGCCAAAGGCCAGGCTGTCCGCGACGGCCTGGGCGAGGATCGTACAGACCGCGAAGGCGTAGGCGGCCCAGAACGTCCCGTTCCGCGTGAACGGAATGACGAACACGAGTATGTTATACACCACGAATATTATCGCGAATACCAACAGCTTTCGACCCTTATTCTCCATCTCCGCCGTCCTCCTTCTCGATGACCACGCGCTTGCTTCCGCAGATGTCGCAGAAATTCCCGGTTATGCCCTTTCTGCCGCAGACGCAGTCCCATGCTTCGGGCTTCTTCGCGCCGCAGTTGGAGCAGAACCGTTTCGTGTTGCCTGTTTGGCCGCATGAGCAGCTCCACGGGGATTCCTTCTCGGGCCGCTTGGCCCCGCAGCTGGGGCAGAACCTGCCCGTTATGGCCTTCTCGCCGCAGACGCAGTCCCAAGCCCCGGAGACATCGGGCTTCTTCGCGCCGCAGTGCGGGCAGAAGTTGCTCGTAACGGCCTTTTCCCCGCAGGCGCAATCCCATCCGGCGTCCGCCGGGTTCGCTAGGCCGCCCGCCGCTTGGCCTATCTCCTTTGAGGCGTCCATAATAGGCGACAGGGCGTCTTTAGTCAGGTTGACGACGCTGCCCATCGTACTCAGCTTAACCCCCAGCATGGCGATGTCGCCTATGCCGCCGCCTTCGCCCTCCTTGACTATGCCGCCCTTCACGGCCTCAAGGCCCACCTGGCGGGAGGTTTCCTGCGCGTATGTATAGCCCTTCATCTTCATTTCCAGGGCCTCGGCCTCGGCCTGCAAACGGTAGGCCTCCGCGCTGGCCTGGGCCTTAACGCGGTTGGCTTCGGCCTCGGCCTGGGCGTTAATACGCAGAACGTCCGCGCCGCCCTGGGCGTTTATGACCTTCATCCGGGCGTCGGTCTGGGCTTCGGCGGCCTTGCGCTCGGCGGCGGCCTCTACCTCGGCCTTCCGTACCTGTTCGGCCTGGACGTTCAGGTATTGGTGCGCGTGCAGGGCCTTTAAGTCCTTGAAGTTCTTGTCGTCCTCGGGCAACACCAGGTTCGTTATAAAGAACTCCGGCATTGTCAGGCCGTATTCCTCCAGGCCTTGATTAAGCGTAATCCTCAGCGCGCCGGACAGCGCGTCCAGGTGTTCGTCAATCTCCAGTATGTTGATCGCGTTTTCTTTAATAGCCTTTGCCAGATGGGTTTTAACCCGCGTCATTATCATTGCGCGGAAATAGCCCGTCATGCCGCCGCCTGGATTCGCGCCCTGGGCAAGCAGGACGTCGCGGTTAAGCCCGCCCTCGGTGCCGACAAGCCGCAGCACCAGCCGCCGTGAATCCGACACGCGGATATTGAACTCGCCGCTCGCGCCGATGTCGAACGGGATGCCGGTGACCGGCTCAAGGAACCGGACTTTATTATCCGTCCCCCATTTGATCCCCATCTGGGTCGTGAGGTTGACGAAATAAACCTCGGAGTGGAAGACGCCCCTAGGCTCAAGGAACGAATTGTAGAGCTGTTCAATCATCGGTATGCTGGCGGTTTCCAGCACATGCCGCCCGGCGGGGAACAAGTCCAGCGCCTGCCCGTCCCGGAAGAAAATCGCCTCCTGGGACTCGTGGACGATAAGCTGAGAGCCCAGGTTAAAGTCTTCCACCGGGTGCTTCCATACAAACGTGCTGTTGTCGCCCTCGTACTTGATGACGCTGGCAAGGCCCTCGCCGGAGATTTTCTCCAGCTGGAACAGCTTTTGCACGTTATCGATCTCCAGCTCGCAGACGGGGCAGGTGAAGGCTTTCGCGGCCTTGTCGGCATGGAGGCCGCAGCCGCACCTGGGGCATGTGAACGGCGCCGTGCGGTTGATATCCGCCAGCGTGTTTACAGGCCGCTTGCAGACCGGGCAAACGGCGTTCTCGCCCTCGCGCTGGTCATACAGAACGGTGTTGCCGCAGTGCGCGCATTCCTTCGCGGATAGGCTGTCGGTGCGGACGTCGATTGTGTATCCGCAGGCGCAGTCAATCTTTTTTTTCGCGAAGAAGCCGGTCTTGGCTTGGGCGTAGCTGCCGCATTTGGGACATGCTATTACGAATTGCGCCATATGATCTCTCCTCACTTTTAAATACTTATCATATTACAGAAACCTCAGTTTATACATGGCTTCTAGCATCACGCCGTCTGGTTAAACGTGCTTTCATTTCATCTTGTGACAGCCACGCGGTATTTGGGTCGGCCGCTTCCAGCATTGATTTGTCTAACTCCGCGTTGATATACGCTCTATGCTCCGCCTCACGATACGCATGTTCTGTACGCACTTCAAAGGGCAGGCGCTTCTCTATTAATACTGTCCTCAGAAATATATCTATAGCGGTCGTCATATCCAGGCCCATTTCACCAAACAGCTTTTGTGCGTTTTGTTTTACATCCTCGTCTATGTTGACGGATATTCGTGTGCTGGCTATTATAATCAGCTCCTCTCATGTGCATAGTATACTGCTGTTATGTACATGACGTCAATGGAATTCTCTGTATCTCTGTGTGGAATGATTTTAATTATTACTATCCCGATTAATGCTAACCAATTCTTCGTAGGGGCGAACTGTCATCCCGGGCTTGACCCGGGACGCCATAAGCTGGATGTCAGTACAATTTTCGGGCGAACACAGTTCGCCCCTACGCAATATTAAATCGATGTAGCAATAACTATCTTAGCCCTTCTTTTATCTCGGTCTAGTCCGTAGGGCGCGGCCTCCCGGACGCGCCGAGACTTGCAACGGTGAGAACGCCGCTGCTCTTATTCGGCGGTTCTTAGGCGGGTCTGCCGCAGGATTTGCATTTCTTCGTGAACAGGCCGCCCAGCTGGCCGCCGCAGTGACGGCATAGGCCTTGGGAGGCCCAGCGGTCGGATTGTTCTTTTATATGTTGCAGCCGTTGTTGTTCTTCTTTCAATAATTGTTCTTGCCTAAGTTGCTCTTCTTTCAATAATTGTTCTTGTCTCAGTTGTTCCTTTTGAAGTTGCTCTTGATCCTTTTGAAGTTGCTCTCGCTCCTTTTGAAGTTGCTCTTGCTGCTCCTTTTCTTTTAACGCCAATGCCTTTTCTGCGGAAAAAGGCCCGATGTCCCGCCAATGACTTGTATTGCACTGACCTTCATCATTAGCACCAACGGCAACAACAGTGCCGTCTGACTATAAGCCTACCGTATGATTGGAACTAGATGATATTGCGACAATATCCCGCCAATCGGTTGTATTACATTCACCTAAATTGTTCTGGCCGTCAACCACGACAGTACCGTCTGACTTTAAACCTACCGTGTTATAGTCACAAGATGAAATAGCAACGGTATCCCGCCAATCGCTTGTATTGCACTGAGCTAAACTATAACGGCCGGCAGCCACGACAGTACCGTCTAACTTTAAGCCTACCGTGTGATAGCCACCAGCTAAAATGGCGACAATGTCCCGCCAGTCACTTGTTTCGCACTGACCATCATTATTATACCCGACAGCCACGACAGTGCCGTCTGACTTTAAGCCTACCGTCGTGATATGGCAGGAGAAAATAGCGACAATATCCCGCCAATCATTTGTATTGCACTGACCGTAATCATTTCTGCCGATGGCCACAACAGTACCGTCTGACTTTAAGCCTACCGTGATATTGTCTCTAGATGAAATGGCGACAATATCCCGCCAATCGCTTGTATTGCACTGACCGTAATGATTATTGCCTACGGCCACAACAGTACCGTTTGACTTTAAGCCTACCGTGTGATCGCCACGAGCTGAAATGGCGACAATATCCCGCCAATTACCTGTATAATAATTAACACCAACGGCCACGACAGTACCGTCTGATTTTAACCCTACCGTGTGATTGTAACCAGTTGAAATGGCGACAATATCCCGCCAATGACTTGTATTGCACTGACCATCATCATTTCTGCCGACGGCTACAACAGTACCGTCTGATTTTAAAGCGGCTGTAAAATAAGATTCAAATGACAATACTCCGCAAAACGATTTTGCCTTTTCGATTCCAGGCCGCAGCATTTCGATCTTATGTCGTATATTTTCTGCGGCTTTATCTCTGTAAGATTGGATTAGCTCCTTATAGCTTGAATCCGCAAATCTTATTGCTTTTTTGTAGTTAGCGTTACCATCAAATAACTCTTCCTGTTCCCCCAACTCCTCTTCCTTCCCCATCTTCAGCTCCGCGCACAGCTTCCCTATATAAGCCGGGGCATACTCCGGGTCGATATCCAATATCTTCTCGCAATACTCGTCCGCCTGCTTCCAGTCCCCGTCTTCCAAAAATAAACAAGCCCGCTTGTAAAGCGATTCCACCCCCGGCGCTATGACGGAAGTTTCGGCTTTTACAGCGGGTTTTGACGGCTCTGACACCGGTTTGCGCACTACCTTCTCCACGCCATGCAGCAAGTCCTGTATAAACCCCAGCTTCCCCATGTCCTGGCTCTGCAGCATCGACAGCTCGTCGGGAAGGCCGTAGACATCCATGTCACGGAAGCAGGGGATAAGCAGCTTGCTCCGGTCGTCCTTCGCCAGCGCCAGGAAGCGGCCCCACTCGTTCTTCACCCACACCGCGTTAAAATGCTCGGGCTTGGTTCCTACAGCAAGCATGACCTTCGCGCTGTTAAGCGCCGCGAATATGTACGGCTCGTATTGCTGCCCCAGCTTGCTTTCCAGCGTTATGCGCGAGAAGAAGACTTTATAGCCTTCCTTCACGAGCTGGTTATATAAATCGTTGGCGAGGACGCTGTCCTATGTGCGCTGGCCGTCGTCGCCGGTTTCTTTATAGCAGATGAACACGTCGAAGGGCTCTTCCTTATTGGATACCGCCAATATCCCCTTCTGTATCGCGTCTATAGCTTTGGCTTCTTCTTCATACATTCCACGAACAATAACATCAGCGTTCTCGATGGCCTTTTTATAGTTTTCGTCCGCTAGGATGGAGGTGAACTGTGTACGGTTACAAGTGGGAATCCTTTTGCGCGTTAATGGGTCTTCCACATACTCGACGCCGTACTTGCACAGCGCGAGAGACCAATACGCCTCCGCGTCGGCGCCATCCTCGCCGAGGATCGTCTCGTAAATAGCCGCCGTCTTGTCGTACTCGTTGGCGCGGCGGAAATGCCCGGCCCGGTCATATAACGTGGCTTTGCGGTCGCTGTCCAGTTTTGGAAGGGTTTGCTTCGTTCCGCAGTATTCGCAGGTTATTACGCCGGCGTTGCCGGCTATCTCCAACGCCCCGCCGCACATCTTGCACTTGAAAATTATCATATCCGCCTCCCGTGTTTATCTCAATGTTTATTATAATTGAAATAAACAGGGGAGGCAATACGTAATTATGTCACACGACGGCTATGATTACCCCTGCCGCGATGGCCAGCTGAATCGTAAAATTGACCAAGCCGTACTTCAGATATGAGCCAATGCCCCAACCGTGTTCGAGCTTGGCTTCCTCGATCTTTGAAGAGAGGATGAACCCAGCGGTGGCGGACCATAAGAACAGAGAACTGCCCGCGCATATTGACGCCGCGTAGGCTATCGCAACCCAGTGGGTTTGAGAGGCTAGGGCGCTGCCGCACAGGTTCGCCGCCACCGGCATCATTGCGGACGCGGCCGGCCCCGCGCTAAAGAGGCCGGCGGCAACGGAGGTAATGGCCATGACAGCAAGCAGCAGCATCTTGGGGTCGGTAATATGGGTTTGGAGCACGGCAGCAAGCCGCTCCAAAATCCCGGTGGAGGCGATAACGCTTGCCAGCAGCAAAAACGCGGCGATTGTTAGGACGGCCTTGAAGTCTATATGCAGTCTGACAGCCTTGCCTTTGAGGGAGCACACAAGGACGGCGAAGGCATATCCTAGGACGGCGACCATCTCGGGAGGCATTATGTCCTGGGGCGCAAATGACCAGGCAAGGAACATCAGGCATAGAATTATACAAAGCGGCCGCAGCGTCCCTTTGTCCACTTTGTTGTGCTTGTGCCTTGCGTGGAGCAGATTCACCGCCAGTTCCTGGGTTACAGCGTCACTGCTCTTCTTAATGCGCAAACGCCAGAACGTAATCAGCGCCGCCGTTGTTAGGATGAATACGGGCATTGCCCTTATTAGGTAATCAACGAAGGTGGTAATGCCGCTGGTCATTATGATGATCGCGGGGAAGTCGCCGATGGGAGAGCTAGCGCCTCCGGTGTTGCTGACGGACAGGATTACGGCGAAGAACACGCGCGTGTACGCCCTGCTGGGTTCAACGGCCTTTAAGAGTACGAATATAACGGGAAGGATCACCATTACAGCCGTGATGTTGTTAAGGAAGGCCGACACTATAAACATCAGCGCGCCGAAGAATACCATAATGCGCCCCATGTTCCCTTTGGATTTAAGGGCGAGCCTCGTTGCGATAAACTGCATGATCCCCGTGTCCACGATCAAATTTGTGTAGAGTTCCATAACAATGAGAATGACCAGGACGTTGTACTGGTATGAGCCCATAACGCGCCGCATTGGGATGCCCGCCGATATCGCCAGGACGGCCGATGCTGTGAATATGGCGGCGTTAAGCAGAAAGGACACCGAGGCCGAGCGCGTTTTTGGGGTCTTTGGTTTCTCTTTCTTTAACGGGATATCAACGCGTATTCGTTTAATATGGTCAACGGTCATTTTAGGCCTCCATTATTCTGTTGAAGAAGTCAAATTCGGCGTAAGTCCACCCGTTCTGCGGAACCGGGCAGGGGGCGAGGAAGCAGGACAGAAGAATCCGCTCCCCCTGGAACACCCGGTACAGCGACATCATGCGGCAGCAAGCGGGTATTATGTAATGGCGTCCGCCGTTAGGGACGATACCCGGGCATATAATCACCCCGTTATCGGGACGGAATGAGGCGGGGTATGAACCCTCGTGGACGAATCTTGTCCTTATTCCGTCGGGTATGTTTGCATAGACGCGCGCGCGGCTTTCCTCGTCCAAATCCATCGGGACCGCGATGACGGCTTCACCTTCCCAGTTGGCCCGCGCAAGGCTTTCGAGGAGCGCGATCTCTGGAGATATAAAGAAAATTACACTTTTATTCTCCTTGACGATATTGTCCGTAAATGCCTTTATCCGCGCTAGGACTTCATCCGGCATGATGGCGGGCAGATATGATGAAACGGCGTAATAAGCGCCCGGATAGCGCGATACGGCGAGACAGACGCTTAGAACGCCTATCTCCGATAAGACCGGGGCTATGTTCATTTCGCGCTCCTCCCTTCGAATAAGTATTTACTGGCGCAGTCCGCTCTCCCGGCCGCGTTTGAGGTATGCCGCGGCGATGGCAAGAAGCAGATGCTCGGGCGGGCAGGCCTCGTAGATGCCAAGCGCCGCCTCGGGGCTGCCGCAGTTGAGGCTTGAAGCGAGCAGCTCCATATTCTCCCGCGTCATAAACGGGGAAGG
>JAISVU010000146.1 GCA_031271375.1 Clostridiales bacterium
GGTTAGAGGTATAATAATCGCTTCCTTCCTAATTCATGTGCTTCTTCATTTCTAAAATCCGATCCCTCACCATCGCCGCCTTTTCAAACTGCAGCTCCTGCGCGGCTTTGCGCATGTCCTTTTCCATATCCCTGATAGCGGCGATCAGCTCTTCCCTGCTCATAGACTCCGGGTCTTTATCAAGGTTCTTGCGTTTCTTGCCTTCCTCGGCTTCCAGAGTAGCCTGTATGATGTTGTGTATCTTCTTTTCGATAGACTTCGGCTCAATGCCGTTATCCTCGTTGTATGTCATTTGGATGTGGCGGCGGCGGTTCGTTTCGGAGATAGCCTTGCGCATCGAATCCGTCATGTTGTCGGCGTACATGACGACATGGCCCTCCACATGGCGGGCCGCCCGGCCTATCGTCTGTATAAGCGAGGTCTCCGAACGCAGAAACCCTTCTTTATCCGCGTCCAGTATCGCCACCAGCGACACCTCGGGTAAATCCAGCCCCTCGCGCAGCAGATTTATCCCCACCAGCACGTCGAAAACGCCCATGCGTAAGTCACGGATGATCTCCAGCCGCTCCAGCGTCTCTATATCCGAGTGAAGGTAGCGCACCTGAACGCCGCCTTCCCTGAGGTAGGTAGTCAAGTCTTCCGCCATCTTCTTAGTCAGCGTGGTAACGAGAACCTTATGCCCCTTCCGCGTCACGGCGTGTATCTCTTTGGTCAGGTCGTCGATCTGGCCTTTTACCGGCCTCACGCTGACCTCGGGGTCAAGCAGGCCCGTTGGGCGTATCACCTGCTCCACTGTCAGCATAGTATGGTTGTACTCGTAAGCGGCGGGCGTGGCCGAGACGAACAGGATTTGCTTAATCCGCTCCTCAAATTCGCCGAACCTGAGCGGCCTGTTGTCCAGTGCAGACGGCAGTCGGAAGCCGTATTCAACAAGCGTGGTCTTCCGAGACTTGTCCCCCTCAAACATGCCCCGTACCTGGGGGATAGTCTGGTGGGACTCGTCCGCGATAATCAGATAATCGTTATCGGGGAAGAAGTCGAAGAGCGTGTAAGGCGTGCTTCCCGGGGGACGCCCCGCGAGATGCCTGGAATAGTTCTCTATCCCGGAGCAAAACCCCATCTCCCGCATCATCTCGATATCGTATGAAGTGCGCTGCTCCAGGCGCTGGGCTTCCAGCAGCCGCCCGTCGTCATTCAGAACCTTTAGCCTCTCATACAGCTCCGTCTCGATATTCGCGATGGCGGTCTCCATCTTTTCCCTTGTGGTCACGAAATGGGAAGCGGGGAACACCAGCATATGGGTCAGGATTCCCAGCACCTCGCCGGTGAGGTAGTCCACTTCCATTATCCGCTCCACCTCGTCGCCGAAGAACTCGACCCGATAAGCCTTCCCCGAGGATCCGGCAGGGAATATTTCCACCACGTCGCCCCGGACGCGGAAGGTTCCGCGGGTGAAGTTCAAGTCGTTGCGGACGTATTGGATCTCCACAAGCCGCCGCAGCACGTCGTCCCTGTCTTTAATCATGCCGGGGCGCAGCGACAGCGTCATGTCATAGTAATCCTTAGGCCCGCCCAGGCCGTAGATGCAGGACACGCTGGCGACGATGATGACGTCGCGGCGCTCAAAAAGAGCCGACGTCGCGGAGTGGCGCAGCTTGTCGATTTCCTCGTTTATGCTGGAATCCTTCTCGATGTAGGTGTCCGAGGAGGGCACATACGCTTCGGGCTGGTAATAATCGTAATAACTGACGAAATACTCGACGGCGTTGTCTGGAAAAAACTCCTTGAACTCGCTGTAGAGCTGGGCGGCAAGCGTCTTGTTATGGGCCATAACGATTGTGGGCTTTTGCAGCTCCTGAATGACGTTTGCCATTGTAAAGGTCTTGCCGGAGCCCGTCACGCCCAGCAGCGTCTGGAACTTGTTCCCCCGCCGGAAACCCTCCGCCAGGGCTTCGATAGCCTGGGGCTGGTCTCCGGTGGGTTTGAAGCCAGAAACGATTTTAAACGCGGGCATAAAGATTAAAGCATTTTATCCAGCCGGGCCGCGATGTCGGCCTTCGGCAGGGCGCCCACGACCGTATCCACGGGCTTGCCGCCTTTGAAGAACACGAGCGTAGGAATGCTCCTTACGCCGTAGTTTTTCGCCAGGTCGTTGGCTTGATCCACATCGATCTTAACGATCTTCGCCTTGCCGTCAAACTGCCCGCTGAGTTCCTCCAGCGTCGGGGCAATCATCTTGCAAGGGCCGCACCAGGTGGCGAAAAAGTCCACCAGCACCGGCATCTCGCTCTTTAATACCTCTTCCTCAAAACGTACCGCGTCGATAATCTGATCCATTTCGATCCTCCTTGTATGTGGTATATTTTAACACGCCAGACTCTACATTATATTACATATTCAGCGCATAGTCAAATCTATTTCAAATATCAGCGTAGGCCTGTCCTTGCCGTTGATACGGTTGACGACGCGGCCCATGAACACCGCGCCGTTCTTTTCCATCACCCGCCGCGAGGCCGTATTACTCTCGTAGCAGGTAAGCCTGGGCCTGATTATCCCCAGCTTCCGCGCCTCGGGCAGCAGATAGCCAAGCAGGATTGTGCCGAGGCCCATTCCCCAAACCTCCGTCCGCACGGAATAGCCGATATGCCCTCCGAACAGCTTGAGATTGTCGTTAAGGTAATGCCTGATACTCCCGGACGCAAGGTAATTCACGTCGTCCGTCAGCCAGAACAGCGACGTTGGAACCGAACCGTAAGGGACGTTCAACCCGCGCCTGTGTTCGTCCGCCGACCGCAGAAAGTAGCTGAACTCCTCCAGCGTATCTACCTTAGGATAAGCAAAATCCTCCACCTTATGCGCCCTATAGCCTCTATACGAATTCTTGAAGCTGCGCCAGTACCGGATATCCGGGGTAATCAGCCTCAGCTTCTCATAATTTACATTAAACCGCTCTTCATATCGGGCAAACCATGACTTAAAAAACATCGAAACACCCCAAAGCATTATACCATTTCTCACTCTTGAAATCTACGCCCTTTTATATTATACTTTACAGATTAGTTAAAGGGATACATCAATCTCAGGAGGCATATGTCTGATTTTCGCTTTGCGGTAATAACGGTCAGCACGTCGGGCTATCGCGGCCAAAGGCCCGACCTAAGCGGGCCGCTGATCGCCTCAATGCTGGCGCCCTTAGGCACGGTAATAGAATCGCTTCTTATCCCCGACGACGAGGAGCGCATAAAAGCCGAGCTTATCCGTCTTGCCGATAAATTTCTTATCGACGCGGTTTTCACGACGGGAGGCACCGGCCTATCCCCCGACGACCGAACCCCGGAAGCCACGCTGGCCGCAGCTGACCGCGCCGCGCCGGGTATATCCGAGGCGATGCGGATGAAGTCCATTGAGATAACGCCCAGGGCCATGCTGTCCAGAGGGGCGGCGGTCATACGGGGGAAGACGCTTATTGTCAACCTTCCGGGGAGCCCTAAGGCCTGCGAAGAAAACCTTTCGGTATTCCTTCCCGTTTTAAGCCACGCGATATCAACAATCCGAGGAGAAGGCAGTCATAATGAATCTCACACATATAAATGAAAGCGGCGGCGCGGTTATGGTTGACGTAGGGAGTAAGCCCGTAACGGAACGCGAGGCCCGCGCCCGCGCTTATGTCAGGGTTTCTCCTGCAACTATTACGTTGCTGAAGAGCAATAACGTGCCCAAAGGCGACGTTCTGGCCTGCACCAGGGTAGCGGGGATCATCGCGGCAAAGAAAACCCCGGAGCTGATACCGCTGTGCCATACGATACCCCTGACTTTCGCCGGGATAGATATTGACGTAAACGAAGACAATCTGGAGATAACCTCCGTTATACGCTGCGCCTATAAAACCGGGGCGGAGATGGAGGCGCTAACTGCGGTTTCCGTGGCCGCGCTGACGGTTTACGACATGCTCAAGGCAGTGGACAAGCATATCGTCATCGACGGCATCACGCTGCTTTCCAAAACAGGCGGCTCGCATGGTTGACCGTCTGGGCCGGGTTATTGATTACATGCGCGTCTCCGTGACTGAACGCTGTAACCTGGCATGTAAATACTGCCGAGCCGCTTCCGACGATGACTGCGAGCGGCGGGAGTTATCCAAAACCGATATAATCCGCTGCGCCGCCGCCTTTGCCGCCCTGGGGGGGAAGAAGCTGCGGTTCACCGGCGGCGAGCCGCTTCTGAGGAAGGATATTGAGGATATAATCGGCGGCGTTTCGGCTTTGCGGCGCTATGACGACATAGCGCTGACGACGAACGCCCACGGACTGAAGGACCGGCTGCGGGGCCTTATCACATCAGGGCTGAACCGGGTGAACATCAGCTTGGATTCCCTGAACCCCGTCAAGTACCGCGCCTTGACCGGCGGTAGCCTGGACGAGGCGATGCGCGGCGTGAACCATGCTTTGGAGCTGGGAATATCTCTGAAGGTTAATGTCGTGCTGACCCCGGACAATATAAATGAAGCCGACGATTTTATCGCGCTCGCGAGGGAAAATCCTATCGAGGTGCGCTTTATCGAGCTGATGCCGTTCGGGCCTTACGGCTCCGGGCATATGGGGCGAGTGACGAACCAAGATATAATCAGGCAAAGGCCCTGGCTGAACCCCGTAAGGCAGCCGGGAAAAACGGCGGATATCTGCGTCATTGAAGGGTATAAGGGAACGGTCGGCTTCATAAGCCCGGTTTCGCGGCGTTTTTGCGGCGGCTGCAACCGCGTGAGGCTTACGGCGGACGGCAAGCTGCTGCCCTGCCTGGGGGACGCGGCGGAGTTCTCGCTGCTTGAGGCGCTGGAGCGGGGAGACGAAGCGTTGAAAGAAGCGATGAGGGAAGCGATTTACATCAAACCGTCGGGGCATTGCTTCGGCGGCGGGTTCGAGCCGGAAAGGGCGATGAACAGAATTGGAGGATAGTATGCCGCATATAGTATCAGTCAACATCAGCAAAGAGAAAGGCGAGATAAAGACGCCCGTGAAGTCGGGGGCGCTTATTGAAAACCACGGTGTGGAGGGCGACGCTCATGCCGGGCCTCACCACAGGCAAGTAAGCCTGCTGGCGATGGAGAGCATTGAGAGGGCGATGGCGGCGAGCCCGGTGGAGCTTGGCCCCGGCAGCTTCGCCGAAAACCTTACCACCAGAGGGATCGTTCTGCATACGCTGCCCGTGGGAACTATGCTTTCGGCGGGAGAGTGCGTTCTGAGGATAAGCCAGATAGGCAAGACCTGTCACGGCAAATGCGCGATATTTGACCAGGCCGGAGCCTGCATCATGCCTACTGAGGGCGTCTTCGCGGAGGTTATAAAAGGAGGGAGGATTGAAGCGGGGGACTTGGTAAATATTTCTTAAAAACATATTCCATTATGCGGAAGTATGTGTTAAAATGTATAAATCAGCAATAAAAATCAAATATTTCTGAAAGGATTGGTGCGCTATGAGCGAGCTGTTTCCTAAAATTCCTAAAATATCCTACAATAACGCGTCTGCGGATCCGCTGTCCTTCCGTTATTATAACCCGGATGAGCTGATTATGGGGAAGCCGATGAAGGAGCATCTGCGTTTCGCGATGGCCTGGTGGCATACGCTGTGCGCCGAAGGCGCCGATATGTTCGGCCCCGGCACGGCGGACAAGTCCTTCGGGGCCGATAAGGACGACTGGAGGGCCCACGCGAAGGCCAAAGCCGACGCGGGTTTCGAGCTGATGCAGAAGCTGGGGATAGGGTATTTTTGCTTCCACGACGCCGACATCGCCGCCGAAGCCGCCACGCTGGCCGAGACCAACGCCCGCTTGGACGAGATTACTGATTACATAAAAGATAAAATGAAGGACACCGGCATAAAATGTTTGTGGGGAACCAGCAACCTCTTCGGGCATAAGCGTTTTATGGCCGGGGCAGGCACCTCCCCCTCTGTGGACATTTACGCATACGCCGGGGCGAAGATTAAAAAGGCCATCGAGCTGACCGTTAAACTGGGCGGCACCGGCTATGTCTTCTGGGGCGGGCGCGAGGGCTACGAGACGCTGCTTAACACCGACATGGGGCTGGAGCTGGATAACCTTGCGCGCCTTATGCGCATGGCCGTGGATTACGCCCGGAGCATTGGGTTTACCGGGGATTTCTATATAGAGCCAAAGCCTAAGGAACCCTCCAAGCACCAGTACGACTTCGACGTCGCCACGGCTTGCAATTTCCTGCGCAATTACGGGTTGATCAAGGATTTCAAGATGAATGTGGAAGCGAACCACGCCACATTGGCGGGGCATACGTTCCAGCATGAGCTGCGGGTATCCCGCGTCAACGGGGTTTTCGGCTCTATAGACGCGAACCAGGGCGATCTGCTCCTCGGCTGGGATACGGACCAGTTCCCCAGCGACGTATACGACGCCACGCTGTGCATGTACGAAGTCCTCAAAGCCGGGGGCTTCACGAACGGCGGCCTTAACTTCGACGCAAAGACTCGCCGCATGTCCTATGAAATGGAAGATATGTTCTACGCGTTCATAACCGGGATGGACACCTTCGCCTTCGGCCTGCGCAAAGCCGCGCAGATCATAGAAGACAAGCGGCTGGACGGTTTCGTCGCGGAGCGTTACGCCGGCTGGAAGGCCGGGCTGGGGCTTGACATTATCAATAACAAGGCTGGTTTGAAGGAGCTTGAGGCCCACGCGCTGAAAGCCGAGCCGGCCCTCCCCGCCAGCGGCCGCCAGGAGCTGCTCGAGGGTATTCTGAACCGGATTATAGTTGGCTGAGGTTGATGATATGGCGAGTTTTTTAGGTATTGACGTAGGCACGTCGGGAACCAAAGTAATATTGATGGCGGAGGACGGAAGAATCCTATGCTCACGTTCGTCGGGCTATGATGTGGACATGCCGCGCAACGGCTGGGCCGAACAGCACCCCGATATCTGGTGGAAGGGTACGCTGGAGGCTATTCAAGGCGTCCTTGCCGACCCTTCATGCGATAAAAACGATATAAAGGCGCTGGGGCTCACCGGGCAGATGCACGGCCTTGTGGCGCTGGACAAAGCCGGTACGGTCATTCGCCCGGCCCTGCTGTGGTGCGACCAGCGCACAGCGAAGCAGTGTGACGAGATAACCGAGACGGTTGGGGCCGAGCGTCTCATAAAGCTGACCTCAAACCCGGCGCTGACCGGCTTTACGTCGCCCAAGATACTGTGGGTGCGCGAGAACGAGCCGGAGAACTATAAGAAATTCGCGGCGGTTATGCTGCCTAAGGATTATATACGCTATAAGCTCACCGGCGATAACGCCGGGGATGTTTCCGACGCCAGCGGCACCGGGCTTTTGAATGTGGCGGGGCGGGCTTGGTCGCAGGAAGTCTTGGATAAACTGGATATCAATAAAGACTGGCTGGGCAAGCTCTACGAGAGCTGTGAAGTCACCGGGACGGTTTCGGGCGAAGCCGCCGCCGCAACGGGCCTGCCCAAAGGCCTGCCCGTCGTGGCCGGGGCGGGAGACAACGCCGCAGCGGCCATCGGCACCGGAGTGGCGAGGGACGGAAGCGCTTTCGTTACGATAGGGAGCTCCGGCGTAGTATTCGCGCACGCGACATCGATGACGACAGACCCTAAAGGCCGCGTCCATACGTTCTGCTCGGCCGTCCCCGGCGAGTGGCATATTATGGGCGTCATACTCAGCGCGGGGATGAGCCTGCAATGGTTCAGGAACAACGCCACAGGCGGCGCGACTTATGCCGTCTTGGACGCGGAAGCCGAAAAATCCCCGGTGGGCTGCAATAGGCTGATATTCCTGCCGTACCTTAACGGCGAGCGTACCCCGCACAAAGACCCGGACAGCAGGGGCGTATTCTTCGGCCTCTCGTCCATGCACACCAGGGGAGACCTTGCCCGGGCCGTTATGGAGGGCGTCAGCTACGCGCTGAAGGATTCTTTGGACATAATAAACGAGATGGGCGTGACCGTCGCGACGATGACGGCCTGTGGCGGCGGCGGCGGAAGCCCGTTCTGGCGCAAGATGCTGGCCGATGTCTTCGGCGTCGCCGTCAACACGGTTCAAAGCCAGGAAGGCCCGGCCCTAGGCGCGGCTATCCTTGCCGGGGTAGGCGCTGGGACGTATCCTTCCGTGCCGGAAGCCTGCGATATCTTAATCAAGTCCGGCAACGATATCAAGCCGGATTTGGCGGCGACGCGGGCATACGCCGGCTACCACAGGCTGTACAAAGAGCTGTACGGCGCGCTGGCAGGGAGCTATAAGAAGCTGGCGGCGCTGTAGGGCAATGTATAATGAAAAATGAACAATGAATAATTATTTGTGTCTCTGTGCGGAGTGGTTTTAAATCATTTCCCACAGAGACGCAGATATGGCTTTGAATTTCCTAAAGTAGGGGCGGTAATAATGCCTACAGATAATATACGCGATACCGCTTATATAGATCGATACTACTCCGGCTACAATGAGGACGGGCGGCTCCTGTCCCCGCACGGGCAGGTTGAGTTCCTTACGACGATGCGGTACATAAAGAAATACCTGGAACCGGGTATGAGGATACTTGAAATCGGCGCGGGTACGGGGCGGTACTCCCACGCGCTGGCTCGGATGGGCTATAAGGTGGACGCCGTCGAGCTTGTGCAGGCGAATATTGATATATTTAAGGATAACACGGAACGGGGCGAGGATATCTCTGTAAGACAGGGCGACGCGCTCGACTTATCCGGCATCGACGGCGAAACCTATGACATCGTTCTGCTGCTTGGCCCGATGTATCACCTATATAATGATGAAGACAAGTTGAAAGCCCTGTCCGAGGCGCTGCGCGTCACAAAGACGGGCGGATTGCTGTACATAGCTTACTGCATATCCGATGCGTCGATCATCGGGTACGGATTCCAGCAAGGCAATATAATGGGTATTATCGAAAAAGGTCTGCTTGACACGCGGACATTCAAAACGCGCTCAACGCCGATAGAAGTATTCGAGCTGTGCCGCAAGGAGGATATCGACGGGCTAATGTCCCGTTTCAACACGGAACGGCTTCACTATGTCGCCACGGATTTATACACCAATTACATGAGAGACTGCGTAGACGCAATGGACGGGAAGACATTTGAATTGTATTTAAGCTATCATTATGCGATATGCGAACGCCCCGATATGGCAGGGATTTCGCACCACAGCCTGGATATTAGCAGAAAGTGTTAGCGACTGTTTCGTTTTTACAGTAACTATCTGGGTTCTCGGCTCTGTGTTCTGGTTTCTTCCCTTTATATGTTCCGCCGCTTCGCTGCGTTGAACATAAAAAAATCCAAAGGAGTGCATTGAATGAAGAAAGCATTTTCCCTCCTGCTGGCCGCCCTTTTGATCGTAGGGCTTGCGGCCTGCGCCTCACCCACGGGCGATACGCCCGCCGCGGGCGGCGACGCCGTGAAAATCGGCGTTTCAATGCCCACGCAGTCGCTCCAGCGCTGGAACCAAGACGGCGCCAACATGAAAGAGCAGCTTGAGGCTGCCGGTTACGAGGTTGACCTCCAGTACGCGGGCGACAACGACATCCCTACCCAGATCAACCAGATCGAGAACATGATCTCCAACGGATGCAGCGTCCTTGTTATCGCCGCCATCGACGACTCGTCGCTGACCCAGGTGCTTGAAGGCGCGAAGGAAAACGACGTCAAAGTCATCGCTTACGACCGCCTTATCAAGAACACCGACGCCGTGAGCTACTATGCCACGTTCGACAACTGGCTCGTCGGCACCACCCAGGGCAACTTCCTCAAAGACCGGCTGGATCTTGAGAACGCCGAAGGCCCCTTCAACATCGAGCTGTTCACCGGCGACCCCGGCGACAACAACATCAACTACTTCTTCGGCGGCGCTATGGAAGTGCTGACCCCCTACATCGAGGAAGGTAAGCTGGTCGTCCTCTCCGGCGAAATCGAGCAGGCCGTGGTCGCCACGCCCCAGTGGAACACCGAGGAATCTCAGAAGCGTATGGAGAACCTTATCGCGGCCTACGGTTACGGCCCCGACGGCACCCAGCTTGACGCGGTGCTGTCCTCCAACGACTCCGTGGCCAACGGCATCACGAACGCCCTTGTCGCCGCCGGGTACACCGCCGAGAACTTCCCGCTCATCACCGGGCAGGACTGCGACATCACAAGCACAAAGAACATGATCGCCGGCATCCAGGCTATGTCCGTCTTTAAAGACACGCGTATACTGGCGGCGACGACCCTCGAGATGATCGAGGCCATCGTAAACGGTACCGAGGTTCCGATTAACAATACCACCGATTACGACAACGGTATCTTCGTCGTTCCGACGTTCCTCTGCGAGCCCGTGTTCGCCGACATCAACAACTACGAAGAGCTGCTTATCGAGTCCGGTTACTACACGCTGGATCAGCTCCAGTAGGAGCTAGTTGCTAGGAGCTAGGCTAAAAGATTTTCTCGGTGTCTCTGTGCCTCTGTGTGATAATTCATTAAGTATCCGCAGGGGTACAGAGTACACCTATTACCATCTATCATTAAAGGTGATTCTATGTCCAATCCATTATTACGAATGAGCGGTATAACGAAGGAGTTTCCAGGGGCGCTGGCGCTGGACCGGGTGAGTTTTGACGTTGAGGACGGGGAGATTCACGCACTTGTGGGCGAGAACGGCGCGGGCAAATCCACGCTGATGAACGTCCTGAGCGGGGTTCATCCCTACGGGAGCTTCGGCGGGGAAATCGAGTTTGACGGCAAGCCCTGCCGCTTCAACACTATACCGGACAGCGAAAAGCTGGGAATAGTTATAATCCATCAGGAGCTTGCGCTGGTGCCGCTGATGTCTATCGCGGAGAATATGTTCCTGGGGAACGAGCAGGGAACATATCTGCGCATGGACTGGGACGGAACAAGGCGCAGAGCGGCCGAGTATATGGAAATGGTGGGCTTGAAGGAATCACCGGACACGCTTATAAAGGACATAGGCGTAGGGAAGCAGCAGCTGGTGGAGATCGCGAAGGCGCTGTCGAAGAACGTGAGGCTCCTTATCCTGGACGAGCCGACGGCTTCATTAAACGAGGACGATTCGCAAAAGCTGTTAAAGCTCCTGGTTGATTTTAAGAGCCGGGGCATGACTTCGATATTGATATCCCATAAACTGGGAGAGGTGTCCCAGGTGGCGGATCATATAACGATTCTTCGGGACGGCGCTGTAATTGAAACACTGGACAAGGGAAGCGGAGACATCGGCGAAAGCCGCATTATCAAAGGGATGGTGGGCCGGGAGATGACAGATCGCTTCCCCAAACGGCAGAGCAATCCAGGCGAGGTATACTTTGAAATAAAGGGCTGGAATGTTTA
>JAISVU010000152.1 GCA_031271375.1 Clostridiales bacterium
GCTTTAATTCTTTGGATTTTGCTGTTGAGTGGTATTTTTGTGAGTGCTGTTATTAAATTAAACGACTATACTCGTCAACGCTAATATCCCCGCTTACCCTGTCCTCGTAAGCCATCTTTACGCTACGCTCAATAAAACTGATCCTATCCTCGGCCCGCTTGATGTCGGCCCGTATAGCCGCCGCGTCTTTGTCCTGCGACGCCCGCAAATAAGATGTAAGCCGCCGCGTCAGCTTATCACGCTCCCGCACCGATAAAACCCCGTAACGCCTAATGTCTGCCAAAACATAAGCTACAACGTCGGCCTCGTCAATATAGTGCGGCGTACAAGCGTGACCCGCATTATTATATCGGCTGCACCGATACACCCCTTTTTCGCAGCTTTTCAACTGCTTATTCATATAAGCCAATTTTGCCCCGCAGTCTTTACACCGCAGAAGCCCCGCAAACATCCCAACCGTTCCCGTGCGCTTAGTCTCATAAACCCTGTGCTTATCGGCTAACATAGCTTGTACGCGATCCCACAGAGGGCGAGGTATGATAGGCTCGTGCATATTCTCGCAAACCACCCATTCCGATTCGTCCCGTGCTTCAACCGTCTTATTTATGATGCACGTAACCTCACGCCGCCCGTTAGTGATTGTGCCGATATACACGTTATTGCGCAACATTTTTAACACCATGGCATCGCCCCACCGGTTGCGCTTATCGCTGTATTGATTGACCCGGCCTGCTGCTGCGCTGTGATAAAACCCCGGACAGTCAATACCCGCCGCTGTCAATCTACCAGCAACCGCCCGCGCCGTAGAACCCGAAGCATAATCATCAAATATTCTCCGCACGACTTCCGCCGCCGTATTATCAATTATCAGCTTATGCTTATCCGCCGGGTGTTTTTTATATCCATAAGGGGCCTGTGAATTTATAAACCAACCTTGACGCGCCCCGTCCGCCTTGACCTGCCGCACACGTTGCGAAGTTATCTGCGGTTGAATCCCATTGACGACGTGCAAAAAGTCCACAATATAACTTATCCCGTCTATTGTGTCCATACCGTCTCCCCCGCTAATACCCAGCCTCTGACGCTTACCTCATGCTGTAAGATTCGCCGCTGGTTCTCAATGCTCTCGCTCTCCTGCTTCCGCCGTCCATCATCACGCGATAACCGCAGATAGATGCCTACATTATATATTTCCAACGCCTTCGTCTTTTGCTGTCATCCTTTCCGCCTCACCTTTTGACAACAAACAGTCTTTTACCCGAAGACGCAGTATGCCGTTTGCAAGCGCGCTGTACTTTATTTCAGCTTCCGCGCGCCGAAGGCCTCCGCTGGGATTTCGGGGTACGCGGCTCCGGCATATGCCCGATGGCCGGAGTTTCGGTGCTTTTCGACGTGCTGCACGGCTGGGCGCTTGATCCCGTTAAGTTGTTGACATTACAGCATAGCTGGGGGATTAAACGCGAGTAAATGTTTATTAGCCCTCGCTGTATGTCTTCCATTTCACGCTTTGGTAACCCGCTTCTCCCATTTTCCGCTCGTATAACGGATGATTGTGAGTATAAAACGGGTAACGAGGTCTATTGCCATAGCCCACCAAACCCCTGTTATGCCCATTCCAAAAGCGTTGACGAAAAGGAACGAAAGCGGTATCCGCACGGCCCAAAGGCCAACCATGCTGTTAAAGAGCGTGGCTTTGCTATCCCCGCCTCCGCGAAGAGCCCCCGCGAGCACTCCGGTAAGCTGCTGCGGAAACTGGCAGAACCCCATGATCATCAAATACACGGAGCCAAGAGCAACGACATCAGCGTCATTTGAAAGAAGGCCAAAAACCTGCTTAGGCGCAAAAATCAAGAACGACGCCGTCGCCGCTGTGAGTATCATATCCCATTTAGCCAAAATACGTACATAACGCTTCGCCAAAGACACCGAACCAGCCCCGACGCTCATGCTTACAAGCGTCGTCGCGGCGATTCCGAAGCCCATCGCGGGCATGTATGAAATGGACTCGGCGGTTATACCCTGGGTATGAGCGGCAAGTTGAATGTCCCCCATCGAGCCGATAAGACCCATAATGGCAATCTGCCCGAATTGAAAAAAGAGCTGTTCCGAGGCGTGGGGAACGCCTACCCCAAAAATCGCTTTAATCTTACTCCATTGAAGTTTGAACCGCCTAAACGTCACTTTTACATAATCCTGTATTTTAATGAAAATGAATAACGCCGCGGCCGCGCCGACGCCTTGTGAAATTATCGCCGCTATTCCAGCCCCGGTTATGCCCATAGCGGGGAAACCCAGGTTTCCGTAGATAAGCGCGTATCCCAAGACGGCGTTTGTCACGTTGGCGGCAGTGTTTGTCACTAACGTGACCTTTGTGTTACCCGCTCCGCGCATCAAGGCGCTTATAACCTGGTTGATTCCCATGAGAGGAACGCTCCAGGCAACAATACGCAGATAGCCTATTGTCATAGAAACCAGCTCGGCGCTCATTCCCCGGTTTCTGTTATATAACCCGTTTATAAGCTGCTCAGGGAAAATAAGAAGAATGGCGGTCATCACAGCCATCAGAAATGCTCCCAGAACCATAGCCTGCCCCGCGAACGAATTTGCTTCACGCTTGTCTCCGGCTCCCACGCTCCGGGCAATCATAACGGTTGCCCCTGTACCGACCGCGGCAAAAAGCGCCCAGGAAAGCCGCGTAGCCCTGTCGGCAAGGCCGGAAGCGCTTACCGCCAGCGCCGAATATCCGGGGATGTGTCCTAGAAGGCTCGACGTCACCATCTGGATGGTTGTTTGGAGGACAGCTTCAACAGTGGCCGGCCACGCCAGAGCGAAGACCTTTTTAGTCATTTCCTTTTCTGTGACATATATCTGTTCGGGGCTTGGCGCGCCGGTTTTGCGCGGCTCCTTCCCGCCGGGCGTGTACTGTCCCGGCGTCTTACAGCGCATAAACAATTTTAATCTGCGTCCTCCGTTCATTGCTTGAGATAGTGACTTATTTATTGTAATACGACGGCATTAAAATGCCAACAGACGCCATGAAGTAAATAGATGCCACAACATATGCCCTCATAGCCTCCCCTCAACATACCCCTTCAGCCTCTAATGTCAACAACTTAACGCGGGGATGTTTACCCGACCGTGTAAATGGCAATAATCTCCAGTAATGGAGAGGTGTCAAAATGGCACGGTTGAACGAAAAAGGAATGGAACTGGCAAAAGCAATGAGTAGTGAGTGCGAAACACCGGCAGATGTAACAAGGCTGTTGAAGGAGTTATTTGCCGGAACGCTTGAGCAAATGCTGGAAGCGGAAATGGATACGCACTTAGGATACG